>CAMWWG010000001.1 GCA_947177935.1 uncultured Ruminococcus sp.
GTCATAACAATCGCCTGTAATGCAAAACCTACGCTCAAAAATACAAAATAGCCTGTGGATTCCGATGCAAACAGGATTTCTCCTAAAAATTCCATTAAGAAAAACCAGGTAATTGCCGGACTTGTCAAGGCAATCCCCGCCAGAAACACTTGCTTATAATTTTTCTGTCCAAAGAATGAAGTCCCTGCAATACTTGCAAAGATCATTGCCCAAAGCAGATTGCATCCACCACCGGAAAAAGAAAGCCATTCTCCGAATAATTGAAATCCGCCGATCCCGATCAGTGCCAATGGCAGAAAAATACACCCCAGAATGTAGAATGCAAGCCCTGTTTTCGGAAGTTTCAGAACTTTTTCAGCCAGAACGTTCACGCCGAATGCAATCAGACTTGCGGATAACAAACCGATTGCCCGGAGCGTCTCCGGGAGCATGTCCCAGGTGCTTGACAGAAATAGAATTCCACCCATGAACAAAAACAACACGCCTGCAATTAACAACAATGGAATTGGATTGAATGGCTGTGCTGGTTTTGGGGAATACTGATAATAATTCGGAAAATTTGAGAAATCCGGATTACCAGGATTTCCTGGATTTCCTGAATTGCTGAAATTTTCAGGATAATTAAAATTTTCCGGATTTTCCGAATTTTTTGGATAAACCGGATTTTTTGCATATAACTGACTGTAATCGTTGATTTTTACTTGATTTTGATTCTGGTTCTGGTTCTGGTTCTGATTTTGCTGATTTTCTTGTAGATCCATAAAATTTGCCCCCTGGATTTTAAAATGATTTTTAAAAATTTTTTAAATCGAATCTCTAAATTTATTTCTTTAGTTAGTACGTTTGAGAGAGGCAAAAATTACGGAAAAATCTGCATAAATTTCAGGCTTTTTTTCATTGATTTTTGGTTAAATTTACAACCCATCTGTATTTCATATAATGCTTGTAAACCGCCGGGAGTTTCACAAATTCATCCAGTGTCAGAATAAATGCCACGGCAATCACCGGCAAATCCAGGATAAATGCTGCTATCATCCCCAAAGGGACAACAAAACCCCATAATGTGATAATATCACAGATCATGCCGAATTTTGTATCTCCTCCGGCAGCGAATACACCCGTGATAACGGTCGAATTCAGCGAATTTCCGATAATATAATAACTCGCCATATACAGCATGTATTTCAGATAGATTTCTGCCTGCGGACTCAGTTTCATAATCTGTAATACAAACGGTGTCAGCGCCAGGATCACAAGCCCGGATGCAATCCCGATCCAGATCGAAAACCGGACAAAACTCCCGCCGGCTTTCTTTGCTTGTTCCAATTCATTCCTGCCAAGCATTCCCCCGATAATAATCGAAACGCCCCCGGCAATCCCCCAACAAAGGCTTGCCGTCATGCTCCGGACAATGCTTGCAATTGAATTCGCCGCCGTTGCATCAGATCCGAGATGTCCCATAATGACGGAATACATCGTGACACCGCACCCCCATCCGAGCTGATTCAGCAATAACGGCATTGTGTACTTCCAGTAATCCTTGTGCAGGATCTCAAAACCGGAATTCCGGACGGATATCAATTCATTGATCCGAAACACCGGACATTTTTTCCGGAGCATGATAATCAAAATAAACAGCACTTCAAAAATTTTTGCCAGAACGGTGGCGAGTGCCGCCCCGGAAATCCCCATTTCTGCAACAAAAATAAAATAATAATTTAATAGAATATTCAGAATCACCGCAAGCGATCCGATCAGCGAACTTAATTTTGCCCGGTCGCAGATTTTCATAATCCCGAAATATGCCTGCGAGAATCCTGTCAATACATAACTCAGGGAAACTGTCCGGAGATACTTCGCACCCTCTGCAATAATAGTTTCTTCTGTACTGAAAATTCTCATAATATGCGCCGGCAGAAATCCCGTCAGAATCGTGAATATTAATCCGACCAAGAGCGAATAACGCATTGTAACTGCAAGCACTTGCTCCACTGTCCGGAGATCTTTCTTTCCCCAGTACTGCGCCGCTAATACATTACAGCCGTAAACAAACGCATTATAGAACAAACAATGCACAAATGCAACCTGTCCGGCAAGCGAAGACGCTGACAAAGCATCCTGATCCAGGAATCCCAACATAAACGCATCCGAAGCTGATACAAGCGAAGTCATTAAATTCTGGAATGCAATCGGGAGCACAATCACAAATAAATCCCCATATAATTTCCTTTTTTCTATCATTTTTAAATTTCCTTCCCTAAGCATAACTCAAAAAACTGCACAGCATTTCTATGCCGTGCAGCAGTTTTTATTTATAAATTAAATTAATTAATCAACTAACTTAATAATTGCCATTTCTGCGGCATCACCACGACGGGGACCCGTTTTGATGATCTGTGTATAACCGCCCTTACGCTCTGCATATTTCGGAGAAATCTCGTCAAAAAGCTTCTTCGCTACGGCTTCTTTTGTGATATAAGCATACACCTGACGCTTGCTGTGCAGGTCTGTGTTCTTGCCCAGTGTAATCATCTTTTCAGCAACACTGCGTACTTCTTTTGCTCTTGTAACGGTCGTTTCTACCTGCCCGTTTTCCAGCAGGAACGTTACCATCGCACGGAGCATTGCGGTTCTGTGTGCAGTTGTTCTGCCCAGTTTTCTGCTACCTGGCATTGGTTCTTCACTCCTTTTCGCAAATCAAACAGCCGGAAAGCTGTTTAATTATCTTAAAATCTGTCAGACACATTCCGGAAATCAATCTTCTTCAGATGACAGATCATACCCCAGTGACTGGAGCTTTTCTTTTACTTCATCAAAAGATTTCTTACCAAGATTGCGTACTTTCATCATTTCTTCCTCGGACTTGTTAATCAAATCACTTACTGTATTGATGCCAGCACGTTTCAGGCAATTGAACGAACGTACTGACAAGTCAAGTTCCTCAATGGTCATCTCAAGGATCTTCTCCTTGCCTCTGTCATCCTTCTCTACGAGAACATCAGGAATCACTGTTTCATCAGATAAATCTACGAACAATTTCAGATGCTCGTTGAGGAGATTGGCTGCCTGTGACAAAGCCTCTTTCGCTGAAATCGTTCCATCCGTCCAGACTTCCATCGTCAGCTTGTCATAATCAGTGACCTGTCCGAGTCGTGTGTTCTCCACGGTATAGTTCACCTTTAAAACAGGAGTATAAATGCTGTCTACGGCAATGACATCGATCGGCATGTCTGTCACCTGCTGCTTATTCCGCTCCGCTGAAACATAGCCCCTGCCTCTGTCAATCGTGATTTCCATATGCAGCTTTGCATCTTTCCCCAGTGTCGCAATATGCATCCCGGGATTGAGAATCACAACTTCAGAGTCTGCGCTGATGTCACTTGCTGTGACTTCACACTCCCCCTCTGCATCAATCAGAAGTGATTTCGGACCTTCGCCGTAAAGTTTCGCTGTCAGCCCCTTCAGGCTCAGAATAATCTCTGTCACATCTTCCTTGACGCCCGGTATCGTAGAAAGCTCGTGATGCACTCCGTCAATCTTGACAAAATTGACTGCTACGCCCGGAATAGAAGACAGCAGCACCCGTCTGAGGCTGTTGCCAAGGGTCGTGCCATAGCCTCGTTCCAGCGGTGACAGGATGAATTTTCCGTACTTTCCGTCCTGTCTCAGATCTTCGGGAACAATTTCCGGCTTCTCAATTCTTTCGAGCATGTAACCCCTCCTATTTCGTAATTCTAATTACTTTTGTTTGTGAATCTTAAGCGTCCGCAAGCAATGATCAATTACTTATCGATTACTTGGAGTACAGCTCGACAATCAGGTGTGTTTCTGCTTCGTAGTCAATATCTGACGGATTCGGCAGTCTTGTTACTTTTGCGGAGAAACGGTCTTTGCTGGATTCCAGCCACAGCGGAATAGTTCTGCTGCCTGTTTTTTCCAGAATGCCTGCTGTCTGGTCATTGCCCTTGAACAGCGCACTTGTCCGGCTGCCATCACACAGCGCAATTTCATCATTCATAGAAACACGATAGGACGGAATGTCAACTTTCTTGCCGTTGACTGTAAAATGCCCGTGTGTTACTAACTGTCTTGCCTCACGTCTCGTGCAAGCCAGACCCATCCGGAATGCCACATTATCCAGTCTGGATTCCAGAATGGTAATCAGATTGTCGCCGGCTTTGCCTTCCATTTTCTCTGCCAGTTCAAAATAATGACGGAACGGCTTTTCCATCACGCCATAGATGAACTTGAGCTTCTGCTTTTCTTTGAGCTGAGTACCGTATTCAGAAACTTTCTTACGGTTTGGACCGGCTTTTTCAAAACGGTTTGACTTTTTGTCAATTCCCATTACTGCCGGACTGATTCCCAGGTATCTGCATCTTTTCAGAATCGGATCTTTATTCACAGCCATGTTATCATACCTCCTGTTCTATCAGACACGTCTTCTCTTGGGCGGACGACAGCCATTGTGCGGAATGGGAGTCACGTCTTTGATCATACGGACTTCCAGACCAACCGTCTGCAAAGCACGGATTGCCGCTTCACGACCGCTGCCCGGACCTTTGACATATACTTCTACGGTCTTCAGACCATGTTCCATTGCAGCCTTTGCTGCTGTCTCTGCAGCAGTCTGTGCTGCAAACGGTGTGGATTTTCTTGAGCCACGGAAGCCCAGACCGCCTGCGCTTGCCCATGAAATGGCATTGCCCTGTGTGTCTGTGATTGTCACAATTGTATTATTAAACGTGGACTGGATATGCACAGCACCGGACTCAATATTTTTACGCTCTCTGCGGCGGCGGATTGTGGTCACTTTTTTACCATTCTTAGCCAAAAGAACTCGCCCTCCTTAATTACTTCTTCTTGTTTGCAATCGTCTTTGCCGGACCTTTGCGTGTTCTTGCGTTTGTCTTGGTACGCTGTCCTCTGACGGGCAGACCCTTTCTGTGACGAACGCCTCTGTAGCAGCCGATCTCGATCAATCTCTTGATATTCAAAGCCACTTCCCGGCGCAGATCGCCTTCTACCGTGACATTTGCATCAATATCATCACGCAGTTTTGCAACATCTTTTTCTGTCAGATCTTTGACTCTGGTATCAGGATTGATGCCAGTACGCTCCAGAATCTGGGAAGCTGTTGTACGACCAATGCCATAGATATAAGTCAGACCAATTTCGACTCTCTTTTCTTTCGGCAGGTCAACACCTGAAATTCTTGCCATTTGTTTACTACACCTCCAATGCTTTCAGGAATGATTAACCCTGACGCTGTTTGTGCTTGGGATTTTCACAGATGACCATGATTTTTCCCTTGCGCTTGATAACCTTGCACTTCTCGCAAATCGGTTTTACGGAAGGTCTTACTTTCATGAAAATTCCTCCTTATTTTGCCCTCCATGTGATCCGTCCCTTGGTCAGATCATACGGCGACATTTCAATCTTGACTTTGTCACCCGGAACAATACGGATGTAATTCATCCGTAATTTTCCCGACACATGTGCCAGGATGACATGCTTGTTGGGGAGCTCTACTCTGAAATTGGCATTCGGCAGTGCTTCGAGTACAACACCCTCGACTTCAATCAAATCTTCTTTCGACAAATTCATTCTCCTCCTTGCAGTGCGCTTTCCTGATATGCCCGCAGCAGCCGACGCAGTGCGGGATCTGTCAGACTTTGCAGATCTTCCTGCGTCAGAATTCTTCCGGTTGCCCGGACATGCTTCGGATTCTTGCGTTTCGGCTGTGTTAATTTTCTGTGCTTTCCGTCCGCCAGATAAACAGAATTTCCGTCCTGTCTTGTGATCAACAAAAACTGATCCTGTTCTTTTCCGGCAGTGACACGCACAATCATGCCTGTCTGCAGCTTCATGACAATTACGCCGGATCTGTGAGAATCACAGGACCATTCTGGGTAATGGCAATGGCATGTTCAAAATGCGCCGACAAACTGCCGCTTCTGGTGCGCACAGTCCAGCCATCCTTGCAGACACGGATTGCATCGCCCTTTGCATTAATCATTGGTTCAATGCAGATGCACATACCTGCCTGGAGACGAACGCCCTTGCGCCCAGCCTGCACATAATTGGGAACTTCCGGCGCTTCATGCAGATCCCTGCCGATGCCGTGCCCGCAGTATTCCCGTACAATCCCATAACCACGGGATGCACAATACTGTTCTACGGCATTGGACACTTCATAAAGCCTTGCGCCGACGACTGCCTTTGCAATACCCTCATAAAGGGATGCTTTTGTCACATCAAGCAAATCCTGCGCTTCCTGAGAGATCCTGCCGACGGGGAACGTCGCACAGGTATCACCGTGAAAGCCATTGATGCAAGCGCCTACATCGATACTGACAATATCACCGTTTTTTAACTTTCTCGATCCCGGAATCCCGTGAATGACTTCTTCATTCACAGAAACACAGGCACTGCCCGGAAATCCACCGTAACCGAGAAAGGAAGGCACAGCCCCCTGGCTTGTGATATAATCATAAACGATCTGATCCACATCCTTGGTCGTCATGCCCGGTTTCAGAGACTGCCCGGCGAGCTGCAACGCTCTCCCGGCAATCCGTCCGGCGATTCTCATCTTTTCTAAATCTGTCTTGGATTTAATTGTAATAGTATTGCTCATGCAATTTCAGCCCCCACTGCCTGGAGTGTCAGCTTCTTGGTATCGGCAACTTCTTCCTGTCCGATGACAGTTTCCAATTTGCCTTGTTTTTCGTAATAAGCCTTGATCGGCTCTGTTTCTTTATGATATGTTTCCAGACGTGAAATGACCGTTTCCGGCTGGTCATCCTTACGGATCACCGTCTTTGCACCGCACTTGTCGCACACGCCGTCCGTCTGAGAGGGCTTGTACTGTACATGATAGGATGCACCGCATCCCTCGCAGACTCTTCTGCCGGAAACTCTCTCTTTGATGGTCTCATCCGGTACAAAGATTTCAACAACTTTGTCAATCCGGACACCCATTTCATCGAGTGCCTCTGCCTGCGGAACCGTTCTGGGGAATCCGTCCAGGATAAACCCGTTCTGTGCATCATCCTGCGCAATTCTGTCTTTCAGGATGTTCACAACAATATCATCAGAAACCAGACCGCCGGCCTCCATGACTGCCTTTGCTTTCAGACCGTATTCCGTGCCGTTCTTCACAGCCTCCCGGAGCATGTTGCCCGTGGAAATCTGCGGAATGTGCAGCGCCTCAGAAATTGCCTCAGCCTGTGTGCCCTTGCCTGCACCAGGCGCACCGAGTAAAATCAGATTCATCGTAAAATCGCCCTCCTTACTTAACCAAGAAATCCTTTGTGATGACGCATCATCAGCTGAGATTCCAGTGTTCTTGCTGTTTCCAGTGCCACACTCACGACAATCAAAATTGACGTACCGCCCATAGAGAGCGACTGCAGACTGGGATCAAACCAGCCGAGCGCAATCGGAAGAATTGCAATCACGCCTAAGAAAACAGCGCCTACGAGTGTGATCTTGGATAATACTCTGTGAATATAATCCGCTGTCGGCTTGCCCGGACGGATGCCCGGAATACCGCCGTTGCTCTGGCGGAGATTATTCGCAATGGTCACCGGATCGTACTGCATTGCAACATAGAAATAATTAAATGCCACGATCAGGATTAAATACAGAACTGCATAACCCCAGCTCGTTGTCCGGAAGAAATTAACAAAATGAAAATAGAATTTATCCCAGAAACCTGTGGTTTCCTCAATATAATCTACTGGTTTGACAAACATGCTGATGGTCGCCGGCAAAGACATGAAAGACATGGCGAAAATAATCGGCATCACGCCGCTCATGCAGACTTTAATCGGAATATGTGTGTTCTGACCACCGTACTGCTTTCTGCCTACGACACGTTTTGCGTACTGAATCGGAATTCTGCGTTCTGCCTCGTTCATGAAGACAATAAATGCAATCATGAAGACAAACATTACTAAAATTACAAGATCCACAAAGAAATACTTCGCCTTGTCCATCATGAACAGACTCCAGAGCGTTCCGACATCTGTGGGAAATCTTGCAACGATACCGGCAAACAACAAAATCGAAATGCCGTTGCCGATTCCTTTTTCATTAATTCTGTTGCCCATCCAGACAACAAAGCTTGCGCCTGCGGTAAAACACGCAATAATGACAATTGCGGCAAACCACCCGTATGCGCCGGAAGTATAATTCACAGCGTTTGCACTGTTGCGGAGCGTCAGATAATAAGCAATGGACATGACCAAAGCAAGCACGAGCGCAACATAGCCCGTGATCTTGTTAAGCGTCTTTCGTCCCTCTTCGCCTTCCTCCTGCAATCGTTCCAGGGGTGGAAGTGCATAGGTCAATAACTGGATAATAATTGACGCATTGATATATGGTGTAATCGAGAGTGAAAATACCGTTGCTTTGGACAACTGTCCGCCGGTCAGAATATTCAGATACTCCAGAAAATTACCATCTGTTGCATTTGTTTCCATCCAGCTCTGTACTGCAGACAGAGACAGAAACGGCACTGTGATTGCACCGCCGATTCTGAAAATAATAATCATAATCAGCGTATAAATAAATTTCTTACGGATTTCCGGCTCGCTCCACGCATTTTTCAGTGTCTGAAACAATTCAGTTCACCTCAGCTTTCCTGTTCTGCTGTTCCGCCTGCCTTTTCAATTTTCTCCTGTGCGCTTTTTGTGAATTTTGCTGCTTTTACAGTCAATTTCACATTCAGTTCTCCATCGCCCAGAATCTTCACACCGTCGTACAATTTCTTGATCAGACCGCTAGCACAGAGCAGTTCTGCATCCACAACAGTGCCCTCGGTAAATTTGTTCAGATCGCCGACATTCACAATTGCATAATTCTTTGCAAAAATATTATTGAAACCTCTCTTCGGGATTCTTCTTGCAAGCGGCATCTGTCCGCCTTCAAAACCAATTCTGACACCGCCGCCGGAACGAGCATTCTGTCCCTTGTGACCCTTGCCAGCCGTTTTGCCGTTGCCTGAGCCGTGACCTCTGCCCACACGCTTGACGGGCCTGTTGGAATCCTTAGCAGGTACCAATTCATGAATCTGCATGATATATGCCCCCTTCCTTATGCTTCTTCTACTTTAATCAGATGCGTGATCTTGTGAACTTTGCCTGCTGTGCAGGGATTGTCCGGCTGTGTTGTCACATCGCCGATTTTTTTCAATCCCAGTGCATGAGCAGTTGCAATCTGGTCTTTCTTACAGCCGATGAGGCTTTTTACGAGTGTAATTTTCTTCATCTTGCAAGCCTCCTCAACCAAGAATTTCTTTCACTGTCTTGCCACGCTTTGCAGCTACTTCTTCTGCTGTCGTGCAGCCTGTCAGTCCTGCAATCGTTGCTCTGACAACATTGCACGGATTGTTGGAACGCAGAGACTTCGTTCTGATGTCCTTGATGCCTGCTACTTCAATCACGGCACGGACAGGACCGCCTGCGATCACACCAGTACCAGGTGCTGCGGGACGCATCAGCACTTCGCCTGCTCCGAATTTGCCGACAATCTCATGCGGGATTGTTGTGCCTTTCAGCGGAACTTTTACCAGATTCTTCTTTGCATCTTCAATGCCCTTACGGATCGCATCCGGTACTTCGCTCGATTTGCCCATGCCGAATCCTACTGTGCCATTGCCGTCGCCGACAACCACCAGAGCAGAAAACTTCATGATACGTCCGCCCTTTACGGTCTTGGATACTCTATTGATATGAACAACTTTTTCAAGAAATTCCGTATCCCTTGCCTCGAAATTAGCCAATCGTGTTCCCTCCTCGAAATATAAAATCAGAAATTCAGTCCGTTCTCACGGGCTGCCTCAGCCAGTGCCTGGACTCTGCCATGATACAGATAACCGCCTCTGTCAAATACAACATCCTGGATGCCCTTGTCTGCTGCGGCTTTTGCCACCAGTTCGCCGACCTTCTTCGCACCCTCGATATTGCCGCCGTTGGCATCAAAATCCTTCACCAGACTCGATGCACTTGCCAGCGTTACGCCGTTGACATCGTCAATGATCTGTGCATAGATATGCTTTGCACTGCGGAACACACACAGACGTGGAACTTCAGGAGTTCCGGAAATTTTCGTGCGCACTCTGGCATGTCTCTTCTGACGTGCCTTGCTGCTGTCAAATTTTTTAATCATTTCAGCCGTACTCCTTTCTTAATTACTTCTTGCCCTTGCCGGCTTTACCTTCTTTGCGGATAATATGCTCACCCAGATAGTGAATACCCTTGCCCTTGTACGGCTCAGGCAGTCTCTTTTCACGGATTTCTGCTGCAAACTGTCCGACTTTCTGCTTGTCAATGCCCTTGACAATAATCTGGTTCGGCTGCGGTACTTCAATTGAAATCTCATCCGTTTCCGGAACAATCACCTGATGGGAAAAACCCAGGTTCATGACCAGATTCTTGCCCTGCTTTGCTGCACGATAGCCGACACCATCAATTTCCAGTGTCTTGCTGTAGCCGTTGACAACACCCTCAATCATATTATGAATCAGTGTTCTTGTCAGACCGTGCAGGCTTCTGTGTTTCTTATCATCCGACGGACGTGTGACAGTAATCACACCATCCTGGAGCGCAATGCCCAGTTCTTTGGAGAACTGCTGACAAAGCTCGCCCTTCGGACCTTTTACTGTTACCTGATTATCAGCGATTTTCACATCCACACCGGCAGGAACAGTAATCGGCATTCTGCCAATTCTTGACATAATCTTCTTCCTCCTTACCAGATATATGCGAGCAGCTCACCGCCGACATGTAAAGCTCTTGCTTTCTTGTCAGTCATGATGCCCTTGGATGTGGAAACGATCGCAATGCCCAGTCCCTTGCGGACTTTCGGCATATCTTCACAGCCTGAATAAATACGCAGACCAGGTTTGGAAACTCTGCGCAGACCGGAGATCACCGGAGTTCTGTCCTCTGTATATTTCAGAGTCACTCTGATGATGCCCTGTTTGCCGTCATCTACGATCTGAAAGCCCTTGATATACCCCTCATCTGCCAGAATCTGGGTGATGGCTTTCTTCACATTGGATGCAGGAATATCCACCGTGGCGTGCTTCGCAGTGCTTGCATTACGGATTCTCGTGAGCAAATCTGCGATAGTATCTGAAATCTGCATGCCTAAGACCTCCTTTTAAATTACCAGCTTGCTTTCTTAACACCCGGAATCTGACCGTCATTTGCCAGTTCTCTGAAGCAGATACGGCAGATGCCGTATTTTCTCAGATACGCATGCGGTCTTCCGCAGATTTTGCATCTGGTGTACGCTCTTGTGGAGTACTTGGGTGTCTTCTGCTGCTTGTTGATCATTGCTTTTTTTGCCATGTTCGTGTCCCTCCCTTAGTCAGCAAACGGAGCGCCGAGCAGCTTGAGCAGCTCTTTTGCCTCTTCGTCTGTCTGAGCGGTTGTGATGAAATTGATATCCATACCACGTACTTTGTCAATTTTATCATACTCGATTTCAGGGAAAATCAACTGTTCCTTGATACCCGTGGAATAATTGCCACGACCATCGAAAGAATTGCCGTTGATGCCTCTGAAGTCACGGACACGGGGGAATGCCACGTTGAATAATTTATCCACGAAATCATACATTCTTTCGCCTCTCAGTGTGACTTTCACACCAATCGGCATACCCTCACGCAGTTTGAAATTTGCGACAGATTTCTTTGCACGGCAGACAACCGGCTTCTGTCCTGTAATCTTCGCAAGATCATTCATGATCGCATCAATGACCTTGGAATTTTCTTTTGCCTCACCAGCGCCAACGTTGATGACAACTTTATCCAGCTTCGGGATCTGCATGGAGCTCTTGTAGCTGAATTTCTGCATCAATGCAGGAGCAACGGTGCTGACATACTGTTCTTTTAATCTTGCCATTTCGTCGTTTCTCCTTTACTCGAAAGACTTGCCGCACTTTTTGCAGACACGGAGCTTGATTTTCTTCGTCTTGCCGTTGTCCAGAGTCTTCTCTTCAAACGTATGACCAACTCTGGTAGGCTTGCCGCACTTGGGGCAGACGAGCTGCACCTTGCAGGCATAAATCGGCGCTTCTGCTCTGACGATGTTGCCGGACTGACCCATTGCAGTGGGCTTGAGGTGTTTTGTGACCATGTTGACGCCCTCAACAATGACTTTGCCCTCTTTGGGGCTGACCTCGACAACTTTCGCAGTGAGTCTGCCGTTTTCTTTCTTATCCGGATTTTTATACTTGTACTCGTCTGCACCGGTGCGCAGAATGACAGTATCGCCTGTTTTGACGTGAAGCTTTGCGCTCATTCTGAGACCTCCCTTACAGTACTTCCGGAGCGAGAGATAAAATCTTCATGTAATCCTTTTCACGAAGTTCTCTGGCAACCGGCCCGAAGATACGAGTACCTTTCGGATTTTTGTCTTCTTTGATAATTACGGCAGCATTCTCATCAAACCGAATGTAAGTGCCGTCTTCTCTTCTGAGACCCTTTGCACTGCGGACGATGACAGCCTTGACAACGTCACCTTTCTTAACCACACCGCCGGGTGTTGCTTTTTTAACGGATGCAACAACGACATCGCCGATATTGGCATATCTTCTGCGAGTGCCGCCTAATACTCTGATGCACATCAGCTCTTTTGCACCTGTGTTGTCTGCAACCTTCAGATAAGTCTGCATCTGAATCATGGGATGCTTTCCGCTGCGGAATAAATTATAATGATAATTTATAACAGGAAATAAATTTTAAACTTCAAATCCTGTGCAGCTTTCTCCTTTCCTCAAAAATTAATAGTAATTACTTCGCTTTTTCAATGATGTTCACAACACGCCATCTCTTGTCTTTGGAGAGCGGACGTGTTTCCATCACAGATACACGGTCGCCGACACGGCACTGGTTGTTCTCGTCATGTGCTTTCAGGCGAACAGTACGCTTGATAATCTTCTTGTACAGCGGATGCTTTACGTTATCGACGATTGCAACAACGACTGTCTTGTCCATCTTGTCGCTGACAACCATTCCGGTTCTCGTCTTTCTCAGATTTCTTTCAGCCAAAGCGTTCTTCCTCCTATCTTACTCAGCACTCTGTGCAAGTTCTGCCTGACGCAGACAGGTCTTGACACGTGCGATGTCTTTCTTGACAGCCTTCACTTTTGCTGTGTTGTCCAGCTGACTGATGGCAAGCTGGAAGCGGAGTGCAAAAAGCTCTTCTTTCAGGCTTACAAGCTTCTGATTCATTTCTTCGACAGTCATCTCTTTGATTTCTGCTGCTTTCATTGCTGACTCCCTCCCTCTTATTCTGCTGCGGCTGTTGTTTCTTCAGATTCTTTGACAATAAACTTGCACTTGATCGGCAGTTTATGCATTGCAAGACGCATTGCTTCTCTTGCAGTCTCTTCCGGAACGCCCTTGATTTCAAACAGGACTCTGCCGGGCTTGACAACGGCTACCCAATATTCCGGGGAACCTTTACCAGAACCCATTCGTGTTTCAGCCGGCTTTTCCGTGATCGGCTTGTCAGGGAAAATCTTGATCCAGACCTGTCCGCCTCTCTTGATATATCTTGTCATAGCGATACGGGCAGACTCAATCTGATTGGATGTAATCCAAGCAGGTTCCAACGCCTGCAAGCCGAAATCGCCATAGCTTACCTTGTTGCCTCTGTAGGCTTTACCTGTCAGACGTCCTCTGTGAACTCTGCGGTATTTTACTCTCTTCGGAAGAAGCATAATTACTTGTTGCCTCCTTCTCTTCTTGTATTGCTGCCGCCACGGTAATTGTTATTGCCGCCACGTCTGTTCTCGCCACGGAAATTGCCACGGCGGTCATCACGTCTTCTGTTGTCACGATTGTCTCTGTTATCTCTGCGTCTTCTCTCGGTTCTCTCTCTTGCAGCCATTGCTTTGGCAGCATCGCCCTTGAGAACTTCGCCTTTATAAATCCAGACTTTCACGCCGAGCTTACCATAAGTTGTGTCAGCCTCAGCAAAACCGTAATCAATATCTGCACGGATTGTCTGCAGCGGAATTGTGCCCTCATGATAGCTCTCAGAACGTGCAATTTCTGCACCTGCCAGTCTGCCGGAAACCATGACTTTAATGCCCTTTGCATTGAGTCTCATGGCTCTGCTGATGGACTGTTTCATCGCACGACGGAAAGACACACGGTCTTCCAGATCTTTTGCAATCTTTTCTGCAACCAACTGTGCATCAAGATCCGGCTGCTTAATTTCCATAATATTAATGGCAACCTGCTTGCCCATCATTTTTTCAAGCTTTGTCTTGAGCTTTTCAATTTCTGCACCGCCTCTGCCGATCACAAGACCCGGCTTTGCGCAGTGAATGTGAATTCTGACTTTGTCTTCTGCAAAGCGCTCGATTTCCACACGAGGCACACCCATCGGCTTGAGTGCTTTCAGGATATAATTTCTGATATTATAATCTTCTACCAGCATATCGCCGAAATCAGCCTTTTTTGCGTACCAGCGGGAATCCCAGTCTTTAATGACGCCGACACGCAGACCGTGCGGGTTCACTTTCTGTCCCATAGTAAATAGCCTCCTAGGATTAAATTAATCTTCTTGTTCTTTCACCACAATTGTGATGTGAGAGGTTCTTTTCAGAATCCGGTACGCTCTGCCCTGTGCTCTGGGCATGATGCGCTTCATGATCGGACCTGGTGTAACATAGCACGCAGAGATATATAATCTGTCTCTGTTCATGCCGTTATTATTGTCTGCATTTGCAACAGCGGACTTCAAAAGCTTTTCCAGAACCGGACTTGCTGCCTTGGGTGTCAGGCGAAGTGTTGCCAGTGCTTTTTCAATCGGCTGATTTCTGATCAGATCCAGCACGATCTGCACTTTTCTGGGAGAAATGCGGACATTATTCAGAGTTGCTCTTGCTTCCATGATTTAAACTCCTCCTTCCGCAATTACTTCTTGCCGTTATTGGATGTCTTAGAACCGGCATGACCCTTGAATGTTCTTGTCGGTGCAAACTCACCGAGCTTGTGTCCGACCATGTCTTCCGTGACATATACCGGCACATGCTTTCTGCCGTCATGCAC
>CAMWWG010000002.1 GCA_947177935.1 uncultured Ruminococcus sp.
GGGGAGAACATGCAGGACTCAGAAAAATTAAAATTATTGTACCAGATCTACGAAAAACCGTTTTATCATATTGCTTATGCGATACTACATCAGCACCAGCAGGCGGAAGATGCCGTTTCGGATGCGTTTGAGAAAATTATCCGGAATCTTCATAAAATCGGCGATCCCGAAGCTCCCGGCACAAAACAGTACATGACGGCAATCATCCGCAACACAGCAATCAATCAATATCGGAAAAATCTGCGTTATTCCCAGAATTGCATGGACTGGAATGAAGAATTTTCCCAGATTCCGGACACACAGGATGAATTTCATGCCAGAATGAAAAGAAATTCTCTGCGTGAGATTCTGGCAGGAATGTTTTCTGTCCTGAGTGAACAGGATGAAAAAATAGTTCTGATGCACTGCCAGGATGGTCTCACATTCGGAAAAATTTCAGAATTGCTGCATCTGAAAGAAGCAACCGTCAGAAAACGATATGAACGGGCAAGAAAACGTATGATCACGCAGAAAGGAGAAAATTATGAACTACAGAAATCCAAATAAACGACAGAAAAACAGAAAACTGACAGAGAAAGAATTTCAGGAAATTGTCTCCCGTGCATTTTCTCCGGATCTGCCTGAACCGAAATTCTCAGCGAAGTATTATCAGCACCGCCGGGAACTAGAAAGGAAAGTGGCTATGAAGGATTCTAAAAAATCAGAAAAAATTTATCGTGCGGAACGCACAGGCAAAGCAGGATTTGCTTTAATGACAGCATGTGTCACGGGGATTGCAGGACTTGCCGTTTACAGTGGGATTGGAATTTATAATGTCGGCAGGACGATCAATTCCGTTGATTCTTTACAACAGGAGACACAGCCAGATTTTGCGGTCGGTGCAGAAGTGCAAGTCCCGGATACGACAGAATTGCAGGCTGAATTACTGGAAGCTTCCCAGGATTCTCAAGGTCTCTACGATTTTCAGGTGGAATTTCCGTTTGAAGAAACAGATGACTCTCTGATCGGCTTAAATTATAAAGTTGTGCTGAACTGGATTCCGGACGGTCTGGAATACAGGGAAGATGGTCCTTATGGGATGAAATATCATAATTACCAGGATGAAACAGATGAACATGCCATTACACCATATGGTGCTTATCAGGTCTGCGATAATTCCACGTTCTCTGAAACTGTGACTTTTGCAGAATCTGTGATTGAAACGTCATTTGACAAAGATGTCTATCCGGGAATCGAAAATGAAAAGCATATGTTCTGTGTCAGACGTGGACAGGGATTTGACCTGGTATATGTGCATTTTAAGGGGACGCCTTGTGTGGTAAGTTATTACATCAATGGCTTTACGGATGAGGAAGTGGAAAAATTCGTGGAGAACATGACGCTTGTCGAATCCGATGAAATGTCAGCTATGTTTGAAATTTACTCAGAAAGCAACCGGGATATTACATTCTCTATGGATGAGAATGATTATACACGCAACGGCGGTGCTTATGCACTGCAACTCAATTGGAATCCTGGAAATTTACAGATTCTGGAATCAGATCCGGAAGTAAATGAGATAGATATTACAGCAGATACAAAAATCGCACAGCAGATCTATTTCAAACGCATGGAGGATACGCCTTATTATATCTATCAGAGTACCTCCGATATGCCGATAAATAACACACTGGAGTGTTTCTTTGATACAGAGTCCGGTGTCACAAAGCATATGCTGTGGACACAAGAACCGGAAGACAACGGAAAGAGTTATCTGTATGTCGGCTTTGAGGGAACACCCTATTATGCAGAGTATAGTCTGTTAAATTTTGACCGGAGCGATGCAGAAAAATTCGTGGAAGGCATGACACTGGTGGAAACAGATACAGAAACAGCAGAATTACATTCTGCGGAGCAGGAAGTTCCTAAATTAATTCCTGGATCAGAGATAGATGAAATGAATCTAGTATCTGTCGGGGATGTGATTGCAATTCCGGATTCTGATATAGAATTGCAGATTCAGAGTGCATCCTTGCAGAGTGATTTCACAGGGATTACAACGGATGTAATCGGACTGTCGAAAAATTATGACCAGTATCTTGATGAGAACGGAGAAATCCATGTCGTGAGAATGAAAGAAAATGAAGACGGCAATGTAGAACGTGAAACAATTCAGCAATACATTCTGAAACTGGATGTGACACTGACGAAAACCGGCACAAGTTCTGCAAATATTGAGGACGGCATGACATTTAACATGGAGTATTTCTCTCTTGATGATGGTAAAATCCGGACAAATTCGCATGATGCAAATGATATGCGTGTCACACGTGAACCGAAGTTATGCAGTGAAGATGGATTTTTCAGTTTTTACACAGCAAGGGATCATCAAAAGAATGGCATCTATGATCTGGAAGCCGGAGAAAGTGCGGATGTGACGGTATATTATGCGATTGATGAAGATATGGCAGACAGCATTTATATCACACCTCTGGACGGTGCAATTGGTCTGTACGATCCTGAGAAATATATCAAATCCGGCTATCCGGTTCTTGACCTGAGTGGCTTGCTGTCCGAGCAAAGTTCTATCAGCAATTAAGCATTACAAATAATTGTTTTCTTTCCTATTTTAAGATATATCCTGAAAAAGTCGGCTGTTTAAAAGCCGGCTTTTTCTCTTGCATTTTTTTCAGGGGTGTGCTATAATAAAAATAGATTAATTTATTTTATTTTTTCAGAAAGAAGTGAAGCGTATGCCGGTCAGAGATCAGAAAAAATTCTGGGATTTCTATGCACCTGTCTATAATTTGTTCATGGGGATCAACAAGAAAAATTATGAGCAGATTTACCAGAAAATCCGGAAAGCAATTTTAAAAAAGCAGGTTCTCGAAATTGCCACAGGAACAGGACTTGTTGCCAAGAACACGGCACAGAGTGCAAAAAAATACATTGCAACGGATTTCTCGGAACAGATGTTATACCAGGCACAGAAAGGCAAGAAAATTGAGAATTTATATTTCATGAAAGCGGATGCTTGTGCACTCCCGTTCCAGAATCACAGCTTTGATGTCGTGATTATTACCAATGCTTTGCATATCATGCCCGACCCGGAAAAAGCCTTATCCGAGATCCGGAGAGTTCTCAAACCCAGGGGGATTCTGATTGCACCGACTTTCGTCCAGGAAAGTCAGCAGATATCAGCAGTCAGCCTTGCCGTTGCCAGGATGCTGACAATGTTCGGGATTTCCTACAGTGACTGGACGGAAGAACAATATTTGAATTTCCTGAAAAAAAACAAATTCCGGATCAGGAAAAAAGAATTACTTCCCGGCAGAATGTCCATGCTTTACACGGAGCTGACATGCCGTTAAGATTTTTCGGAAATTTTCCACATACTTGACAATTCTGAAAATATATGTTAAGATAGATTCAGCAAAAAATATAAATTTTGAATTTAATTAAGAAAGAAGTGAAGTGCTTGAAAATAGATTCCGAAAATTTAAAAAAATTAGAAAATTTGCCTGATCCGGAAACCTGCATCCGGGAAGTCCGGAACTGGCTTGCTGACAGATCCGAACCGCCTAAGGCATACCTGCATGTATTCGGCTGTCAGCTCAATGTCGCAGAGGGTGAAAAATTAGCCGGGATTCTGCAATCTATAGGTTATGTGATGACGGATGCAATCCAGAATGCAGACTTGATTTTATATCATACCTGCGCCGTCCGGGAGAATGCCGAAGACCGTGTTTTTGGAACATTAGGGAGCATTAAAAAATTGAAGCAGGACAATCCGGAATTGATTCTCTGTGTGACGGGATGCATGACCGCACAGGCACATATTGCAGATAAAATCTCAGAATCTTATCGTTATGTAGATATTGTATTAGGGACATCCCCGGCGAACCGTCTGGCACAGATGCTCTATGCGTACATGCAGGGCATACGGCATGCGCAGGATATTACAGTACAGACGGAAATCCCGGAATATCCCGGAATTGTCCGGAACAGCCGTTATAAAGCGTCTGTTCCCATTATGTATGGCTGCAATAATTTCTGCACATATTGTATTGTGCCGTACGTCCGGGGGAGAGAACGAAGCAGAAAGCCGGGAGATATTCTCACGGAAGTTCGGGAATTAATCCAATCCGGGTACAAAGAAATCATGTTCCTGGGGCAGAATGTCAATTCTTACGGAAAAGATCTGAAAAATCAGATCACATTTCCGGAGTTGTTAAGAGAGATTGACAAAATCCCCGGTGAATACTGGATCCGGTTCATGTCATCCCACCCCAAAGATGCTACACCGGAGCTGATGGATTGTCTGTTAGAATGCGAGCATGTCGCAAAACATCTGCATTTGCCGGTGCAGTCCGGGAGCGATGAAATTTTAAAACGCATGAACCGGAATTATACCATCGAGAAATATTTATCGCAAGTGGATTATATCAGGCAGAAAGATCCGGAATTTTCTCTTACAACAGATCTGATTGTCGGATTTCCGGATGAAAGCCGGGAAGATTTTGAAGCAACATTGGAATTAGTCCGGAAAGTCCGCTATGATAATATGTATTCTTTTATTTACTCAAAAAGAGCCGGGACGAAAGCGGCATCCATGCCAGACGGGATTTCAGATTCTGAAAAGAGTGCAAGAATGCAGGAATTATTAGCATTGCAGCGTGAAATTTCAATTACGAATCACAAGCGTTTCATCGGGAAAATCCTGACAGTTCTGTGTGACGGAGAGAGCCGGAAACATCCGGGGATTATGACCGGACGGAGCTCGGAAAATATTCTGGTAGAATTTCCGGGGGATTCTGATCTGATCGGGCAGTTTGTCCGGATTCGGATCACAGACAGCCGGAGCAGTTGTGTAACAGGTAATTTAATATAATTTATATAATTAATTAATTATATAATAGAAAGGGTATTTTAGATATGGATATTATTGAAATGACAAGAGAACTCGGCAAGGCAATTCAGGCAGATGACAGATATATTGCATACTGTCTTGCAAAGCAGGCAAATGATGAGGATGAACAGCTCCAGGCGGTTATCAATGCGTTTAATCTGAAACGTGTGGAACTTCAGATGGAAATTGCCAAGCCGGACAAGAACAATGAAAAAATCCAGGAGCTGAACGAAATTATCAAAGATAGCTATCAGAAAATCATGAGTAATCCGAAAATGTTGGTTTACAACAGTACCAAGAGTGCCATGGATGAATTGATGAGTCAGATTAATACAGTGATTTCCATGTCCGCAAACGGTGTGAATCCGGATGAAATCGACGTGACAACAGCGTCCTGCGGCGGCGATTGCGGCAGTTGTGGCGGCTGTGGTTGATCCATGGAACAGAAACAGACCAGAAGAGGCTTCGTGCCGACGGATGCACGGCAATTTAGTGAAAAGGCACTGGAGACGCTGTGCATTGCCGGCGAGGAAGTCCGGTATTTATTGAACCGTGGCTATTCTGTGAAATCTGCCACCACATTCGTCGGAAATCATTATTTATTATCCGAACGGCAGAGATTAGCATTAGCCCGGATGATTTCCCCGGATCAACAGATCCGGATCCGGAAAGCAAAAGAATTGTGTTTTGCGGATCTTGCGGGAAAAACTCTGTATATGGATGGTTTCAACACAATTATCACGCTGGAGATTGCCTTTTCAGGATCGTTATTATTGGAATGTCTGGATGGGACAATCCGGGATTTAGCCGGTCTGCGTGGGACGTACACACTGATTGACAAGACGGATCTGGCGATCCAGGCAATCGGGGAATTCCTGGAAAATGCCGGGATTGCCGGACTTGTGATCTATCTGGATGCCCCTGTGTCAAATTCAGGAAGATTAAAGCAAAGAATTCTGGAATATCTGGATCATACCGGATTCCGGACGGAAATTGAGATTATCAATCCCGTTGACCAGGTTCTGAAACAGAAATCTCATGTGATTACATCTGATGCCATTATTCTGGATGCCTGTGAAAGTTGGTACAACCTGAACCGGGAAATCATTCAGAGAAATTTTAAAAACTATCATTTTATAAAATTAAATTAATTAAAAATTTAAAAATTAAATTAATTTATTTATTAATTAATTTAATTTATTAGAAAGGAGTTCCCGAATTGGAACTGAAAGAAATCCGCAAAGAACAGTTATCCCCCATGATGCAGCAATATTATGATGTCAAACAGCAATATCCGGATTGTATTATATTTTATCGTCTGGGAGATTTCTATGAAATGTTCTTTGATGATGCCATCCGGGTGTCCAGGGATCTGGAGCTGACGCTTACAGGGCGTGACTGCGGACTTTCCGAACGTGCCCCTATGTGCGGTGTACCCTATCACAGCTATGAATTATATGTCAAGCGATTGCTGGAGCTGGGCTGTAAGATTGCCATCTGTGAACAGATGACAGATCCGTCACAGAGCAAAGGTCTGGTAGAACGGGAAGTCATCCGGGTTATCACGCCCGGTACGGTGTTTGATATGCTCGACGATGCAGGAAATAATTATCTTTGTTGTATCTATTGTACACAGAAAGAAACATCCCTGTGCTTTGCGGATCTGTCCACCGGAGAAGCGTCCGTCTATTCCGTTTCCGGTATCTATCAGCAGGAGGAAATGCTGAATTTATTATCCAGATATACGCCGTCAGAAATTATCTGTAATGCGGAATTTTTGAATCATAAAGAAGTTAACCGGTTTTTGAAGATCAAATTAAGATGCCTGTGTAGTGTCCAGGAAGATTCCAGTTTTGTGCCGGCATTACAAAGCCGGATTGTCTGCCAGCAGTTTTCTGTGCAGTCCCTTGCGGATTTAGGATTACAGCCGGAGATGATTGAAACAAACGCTGTCTGCGGTCTGTTCTCGTATATTCAGAATACGCAGAAATCGCCTGCCGGGCGATTCCTTCATCTGGAATTGAGTGACAGTACAGCATATTTAACTTTGGATCATAATGCACTCCGGAATCTGGAATTAACAAGCACCATGCGGACAGGGAGCAAAAAACACACGCTCCTGGGAATTCTCGACAGCACCCGGACGGCAATGGGCAAGAGAATGCTCAAACAGTGGCTGGAACGTCCTCTGAGAAGTCCGGCTGTTATTACGGCAAGGCTTGACGCTGTGGAAAGTTTATTGAAACATCGGATGGAAACCATGAAATTACAGGACTGTCTGAATGGAATTTACGATCTGGAACGTCTCATGACACGGATTGTTTATCAAAAAGCCTCTCCGAAAGATCTCAGGGCGCTTTGCATGACAGCACAGCAGCTACCGGAATTCAAGAAGATTTTAGAACAATTCCAGGATAGTACCCTGTTACAGCGATTGAATCAGAAAATTTCGGATTTATCCGAGATTGCGGAATTTATTGAGAAAGCAATTGTAGAAGATCCGCCGGCGATTCTCAAAAACGGCGGCATGATCCGGACGGGATTTGATCAGGATCTGGATCAACTCCGGGAAATCATGGAACACGGGAGCGATATGATTCTCCGGATCTGTGAAACAGAACGGGAACGCACCGGCATTAAAAATTTAAAAATCGGCAATAACAAAGTATTCGGCTATTATCTGGAAGTCACAAGATCCTATTATGATAAAATCCCGGATTATTACATCCGCAAGCAGACGCTTGCCAATGCAGAAAGATTTATTACAAAAGAACTCAAAGAAATTGAAAATACAGTCCTGGGAGCGAAAGACAGGGCGCTGGAACTGGAACTGGAATTATACACGCAAGTCCGGGATTATTTAGCAGATTCCCTTGTGAAAGTACAGGAAACGGCAGCCGCCGTGGCGCAGATTGATGTGCTTGTTTCGTTTGCGCAAACGGCATCACAGAATAATTACTGCAAACCTGAAATTACAACAGACGGCATTCTGGAGATCCATGACGGACGGCATCCGGTTGTGGAACAGATGTTGATGGACACTGTCTTTGTTCCGAATGATGTCTATTTAGATACAGACCAGAACCGGATGGCGATTATTACAGGTCCGAACATGGCAGGTAAATCGACTTACATGCGGCAGACGGCATTAATTGTGTTAATGGCACAGATGGGCTGTTTTGTCCCGGCAAGCTGTGCGAAAATTTCGGTTGTGGACAGGATTTTTACTCGTGTGGGCGCTTCGGATGATTTGACTGCCGGAGAAAGCACGTTCATGGTTGAAATGAAAGAAGTCGCCGAAATTCTGCGTTATGCAACGAAAAACAGTCTTGTCATCCTGGATGAGGTCGGACGTGGCACATCCACATTTGACGGCATCAGCATTGCCAAAGCTGTTGCGGAATATATCTGTCAGGGCGAACAACTGGGGTGCAAGACGCTCTTTGCAACGCATTATCATGAATTGATTTCACTGGAACAGGAATTTGACGGAATCCGGAATTACAGCGTTGCTGTCCGGAAAAATCAGGACGGCATCCGGTTTCTGCGAAAAATTATTCCGGGCGGGACAGATGACAGTTACGGGATTGATGTTGCAAAGCTCGCAGGCGTTCCGGATATTGTGTTATCCAGAGCCGGGGAAATTCTGAAAGAACTGGAAAAAAATAAAAATAAATTATAAATTTTTTTAAAATCAGGGGGTAATATCATGCCGGAAATCCGGATATTAGAAAAACAGGTTGCGGAGCTGATCGCTGCCGGGGAAGTGATCGAAAAACCGGTTTCTGTTGTCAAAGAACTGGTAGAGAATGCCATTGATGCCGGTGCAGGACGGATTACTGTTGAAATCAAGAACGGCGGAACAACATTCATGAGAATTCAGGATGACGGATGTGGCATGTCCGCAGAGGATCTCCCCAAGGCGTTTCTCCGTCATGCCACAAGCAAAGTGCAGCAGAAAGAAGATCTTGAAAATATTCACACACTGGGCTTCCGGGGGGAGGCACTGGCATCCGTTGCCGCTGTCTCCAAAGTCACTGTGATGACCAAACGTCCGGAGGATTCTTTTGGGTCACAGTATGAAATCATTGGCGGCGAGGGAGAAGCCGTTGAGGAGTGCGGCTGTCCGGATGGTACAACGCTGCTGATCCGGGATCTGTTTTTCAACGTTCCGGCAAGACGGAAATTTATGAAACGGGACACAACCGAGGGGAACGCTATTGCGCAGATGGTGCAGAAGATTGCCATATCTCACCCGGAAATTGCATTCAAATTCATCCGGGACAACAGACTGGATTTCCATTCTGACGGCACGGGAGATCTGCTCACAGCGATCCGGGCCGTTTACGGGAGAGAATTTTCCGGGGATCTGATCCCCATTTCCGGACAGGGAGAAGATATCACCGTCACGGGCTATATCATCAAGCCATTGTATGCGAAGTCAAACCGGAGTTTTCAGAATTTCTTTGTGAATACACGCTGTGTGAAATCCGTCACGTGCCGGATTGCATTAGAAAGCGCCTATGAGAATTTATTAATGACGAATAAATTTCCGGCGTGTGTGATTTTACTGACGATGCCGCCGGATACATTAGATGTGAACATTCATCCGGCAAAAGCGGAAGTTCGTTTCTCAGATGAACGCAAAGTGATTGATGTCATTTACAATGCTGTCAAAAAGGCATTTGTCGAAGAAGGATTGATTTACGGATTCCAGACCAGAAAGCAGGATAATGATAGTAATCATTCTAATAATTCTGATCCGGATTTCAAAAAATTGCCGGTCGTTCATCAGCAAATTTCCGAAGAATCTCCCCGGAAATTGGTTTTTCAGCCGCTCCACCAGGAGGACATGCCATTCCGGGTGCAGTTACCGGGACAGAACCAGGAGGAGAATGACAGAAATTTCGGAACTTCTGAGAATCCTGTGAATTCTGAACCGCTCCCGAAATCTGTTTTTGTTTCAGAAAGTTTTATTGACATTGAGGGCGAACCGGAAGAAGCATTAGAAAATTTAGAAAAATCAGACATCACGGAATCCGGAGAATTCAGAGAATTTCAGGAAATCCCCAAAAATTCAAGAAATTCGGAAAATTCAGCACTCCCTGGTATTCCTGAAGAATTTCCGGATGTTCGTGTGATCGGTGAATTATTTGCAGATTACATCATTGCGCAATCCGGAGATTCTATGATTCTGATTGACAAACATGCGGCACATGAGAGAATTATTTTTGAACGACTCCGGGCGGAGAATTGTCAGCAGTATCAGCAAATTTTATTACACCCGGTGCGTACGCTCCTGACGATGAACGAATTTTCAGCAGTGGAAGAAAATCAGGAACTGCTTGAAAATATGGGCTTTTCCGTGGATTTTTCACAAAAGCCGGAATTGATTACGATGGGAGCGCCTCTTTTTTTTGAACATATGCAGTTAGATGAGATCATGCAGGAGATTGCGCATAATTTTTATTTGGGCAAGGTCAACCCGCAGAGTCATAAGCTGGATGAGTTACTGCATACACTGGCTTGCCGGTCAGCAATCAAGGCGAATGACAAAAATTCTTTAGAAGAATTGCAGTCGCTTGCCGAGCAGGTATGTCATGACAGAAATATCCGGCATTGTCCGCACGGCAGACCGGTGCTGTTCGTGATGACAAAATACCAGTTAGAGAAAGAATTTCGGAGAAGAGTATGAAACAAAAACAGAAAGTACTTGCGATTGTCGGAGCGACAGCATCCGGCAAGACGGCACTCGGCGTTGCGCTGGCGAAAAAATATAACGGAGAAATTATTTCTGCCGATTCCATGCAGATCTACAAGGGACTGGATATTACCACGGCAAAGCCTACGCTGGAGGAAATGCAGGGGATTCCGCATTATTGTGTTGATTTTCTGTCACGGACATCCAATTTTTCCGTTGCGGATTATGTGAAACTTGCAAGGGAAAAAATTGAAGACATTGCATTCCGTGGAAAACTGCCGATTATGGTCGGCGGAACGGGATTATATATGGATTCTACTTTAAATGGCATGCAGTTTCAGGAAATTCCGGAGCAGGAACAAGAAAAGAATCGGGAAAAGATCGGTCAGCTTTATATGCACGGAGAAACCGGAGCAGCTTATTGTATGCTCCAGGAACTTGATCCGGAAGCGGCAGAAAAAATCCATCCAAATAATGTTGTCCGGGTAAGGCGAGCGCTGGAAGTCTGTGTTACGACGGGAGGAACGTTCACGGAATACCAGGCGAAGAACCGTGCGCACGAATCGCCATATGATTCTTTTTATCTGGGTCTGGATTATGAAAACAGGCAGGATCTCTATGACAGAATCAATGCAAGAGTCCTGAAAATGCTGGAAATGGGAATGCTTGAAGAAGTCCGGACAGTATATTCAGAAAATTTAAACCATTCCGCCGGAACGTCCGCCATGGCAATCGGCTACAAAGAACTGATTCCCTATCTGGAACACAAAGAAGATTTAGAACATGTAATAGCCCGGATTCAACAGGAAACCCGGAGATATGCCAAACGGCAGATGACCTGGTTTCGTCGAAATGCTCAAATTCAGTGGTTGAAATTGGATAAAAATGATGAACTGCAAGAAATTTCTGAAAAAGCTGAAAAAATGATAGCCAAAGCGGAATTTTTATGCTATAATAAAGAGTGAGTTATATTTTAAAATATAAAAATAGATTGGCAATTCTGAAAGGAGACAAAATCAGATTATGAATAAAAATTTGAATTTGCAGGATACATTCCTCAATCAGGCACGAAAAGAACGGATTCTTGTGACAACGTATCTTATCAACGGTTTTCAGTGCAAGGGCATTGTCAAGGGATTTGATAATTATGTAGTGATTTTTGACTGTGCCGGACAGCAGCAGGTTATCTATAAACATGCAATTTCTACAATTGCACCATCCCGTCCGGTATCCATTCTCGACAGTGAGGACAAGCAGGACTAAGCCGCCATGAATTCAGAAATGCTGTCGGCTGTGCTCGCTCTCGTCGCAGTGTTTATTATTATTACGGTTGTGAATGTCGTGATCAAGCAGTTCGGTCAGAGTTATGTGACCGAGACGGCTCTCCTGGTAAAGGGCAATGATTCCGAATTCGTCCAGGGTGTATTCATCCGGGATGAAACTGTGATTACATATGACGGCGGCGGTGTTCTCAGCTACAAAGTCCCCGATGGCGGCAAGCTCGGCATCGGCAGTGTCATTGCGGATGTCTATGCAAATGAGAGTCAGATTGCTGTCGGACAAAAAATCGATCAGCTCCAGAACGAGTTGTATTTATTAAAAAGAATTTCCAATCCCGGCACGACGCAGACAGCACAGCCATCTAATATTGCGGCGCTGTTCACAGAGAATTTTGTGGATTATCTGTATCAGAGAGAACAAAATGATTTGGGAAATTTGCAGGAATCTCAGGAAGAAATGGCAGTCCTGCTTGGTATCTATCAATTGATTACAGGCAGTGACACCAGTTATCTGGATCGTATGAATGCGATTCAGAGTGAAATTGTGGCGTTGCAGCAGGCGCAGAAAGCTCCCATTTCTGTGATTACATCTGACAAGGCATCCTATTTCGTCAGTTATGCGGACGGCTATGAAGATTCTCTCCGGATGAGCGATGTGAATTTATTAACCGTTGAACAGCTGGAGCAAATAGAGAATACTGTGATCCGGGATGGAACGATTGTGGGCAAGCTGATTGATAGTTATCAGTGGATTCTTGCGGTTGTTGTGGACAATTCCGAGAGAAAGTACCGGGATGGTGACAGGGTCACTCTGAAGTTTGCTTCTACATCGGATACTGTCACAGGGTTTATTACTTCTTTGAACAGTAAGGCAGGCGATGCACAAACTATTCTGGGGATCACCTGTGAAACCATGACTTATGATCTGGTACAGCACAGGACGGAAAATGTGGAGCTGATCCTGGATGACTATCATGACATGCAAGGCATTCGAGTGCCACGGAGTGCATTGCATTTCCGTTCGATTACGGAAGAAGTTAAGGATGAGGAGACAGGCACCGTCCGGCAGGTTACGAACAAATACAGAGGTGTCTATGTTCTTGACGGGGAACAGCCGGAATTCCGGAAACTGGATGTCATCTATGAGGGTGAGGACTATGTCATTTCGGCAGAACGATCGGAAAGCGCTTATCTTGCATTATATGATTCGATTATAACAGGAGGTCTTGACGCAGATGAAGAGTAGACAGGTTCAGGAAAATTACAGGAGAATTTCTGAGACGATTGCGGAAGCCGCAGACAGAAGCGGCAGGAAACCGGAAGAAATTACATTCATGGCAGTGACAAAGACCGTTGCACCGGAACTGGTGAATGCGGCAATTGCCTGCGGTATTCAGGTGCTTGGCGAAAACCGGGTGCAGGAATATTTATCTAAAAAAGACAGCTATGAAAAAAATACACCGGTGGATTTCATCGGGACATTGCAGAGTAATAAAGTCAAGTATATTATCCAGGATATGAGATTGATCCAGTCCGTGAATAAATTTTCTCTGGCAAAAGAGATTGAACGCTGTGCGGCAAAACTGGATTTGCACCAGGATATTTTACTAGAGATTAATATCGGCGGTGAAGATTCCAAAAGCGGTTTACAGCCGGACGGGCTGCCGGAGCTGCTGCAGCAGATTGCAGAATTGGAACATGTGCATGTCAAAGGCTTGATGACGATTCCGCCGCCGTGTCAGGACACAAGTTTTTTACAGGCAATGCAGGAATTATTTCTGAAAACCAAAGAGCGTATTCAGGCTTCCGGTATTCCGGACACAGAAATGCAGATTTTGTCCATGGGCATGTCGGATGATTATGCACAGGCGATCCTGTGCGGTTCAACGCTTGTGAGAGTCGGTTCGGCGTTATTCGGTGCAAGAGATTATTCTAAATTATAAAATTATAATTTATTTTAAAATTATTTTTAACTTATTTTAATACTATTATGAAATGATAAAAAATAAAAAAATTATATAAAAGGAGAAGCAGGATGAAACTTTTTGACAACATGAAAGAATTTTTCTTTCCGTCAGATGATGTACCAGAACAAGTTCCGGTGCGTCAGTCACAGGACATCCCCCCTGTGACAAACATTGAAGAACAGATGGCGGCAGGACGAGAACCCGGCTCAAATATTGTCAGTATTCAGGCAACAGCGCAGTTACAGGTTGTTCTTGTTAAGCCTGAAGTGTTCACAGATGCAAAAGCAATCGCCGATCACTTGATCAGCCGTAAGACAGTTGTTCTGAACCTGGAGACAGCTTCTCCGGAGAACCGCAGGAGAATCATTGATTTTCTTGTTGGCGTATCTTATGCGATCAGCGGCAGTTTAAAGCCCGTTGCCAATCTGACGTATATCATCACACCATATAATGTCGGCTTTATCGGTGATGATCTGGCGGCGGAACTGGAAAACAACGGCGTGATTATCTAAGTATATGAATCAGAAACAACAGGAAGAAGATCAGATTCTGCTTGCACATGTCAGGGATCTGTGCAGACGAAACGCCTGGCGCAGTTTTACCGGATTTCTCGATATGCGGCAGTATACCATGTTAAAAATGCATCTTTCTCAGGGTTGCTACAGCTTTTCGGGCGGTTATCCTGACGCTGAACGGGGCGTTCTGTGCATTCATCCTCAGGACTGCCCTCCGGCGGAGGAAGAATTTCCGTTTGTCTGTCTGACAATTCAATTCCGGAAAGAAGACAAGCTGACGCACAGAGATGTTTTGGGCAGTTTTATGAATCAGCAGATTCAACGTGACCGGATCGGGGATATTCTTGTTTCATCTGGAAAAATTCAGTGCTTTGTCATGGAACAGATTGCGCCGGTACTGCTGTCTATCCGGAAAATCGGCAGAATTGGCGTGCAGATTACGGATCAGGAAAAATTCTCCGGAACGTATGTACAGAACATGCAGGAAATTTCCGGGGTTGTTTCCTCGACGAGACTGGATGCCGTTCTGAAAGCGGCGCTCCGGATTCGTCGGCAGGAATGTGTTGGACTGATCCTTGCCGGAAAAGTGATGTGCCATTATCAGGAAGTGACAAAGCCGGATCTGTTATTACAAGCAGGGGATGTGTTTTCTGTCAGGGGATACGGGAAATTCCGGCTGGATGCAGTCGGTGCGCCGACGCAGAAAAACAGACTGCATATTAT
>CAMWWG010000003.1 GCA_947177935.1 uncultured Ruminococcus sp.
TAATAATAGCATACAAGATGGAAGATGTGCAAAAGACCGGAACGCATTCCGGTCTTTCGTTTTGCAGATCGTTTTATTAAATTATGAAATATCTAAATTAATTTTTAATTTCAGAAAATTCAGAAAGGAGTTTTTCATTAATTTACTATGAAACTGAAAAAATTCAGCAATACAGAACAGAAAATTTATGATCTGGTGTTTCCTGTGGTTAATTCCCTGGGCTATCTGGTCTGGGATGTGCGTTTTGAAAAGAAAGGCGCTGACTGGGAGCTGACTGTGTTCATTGACAAGGAGACAGACGGCATTACAATTGATGACTGCGAGAAAGTCACCACACCTGTGAGTGATCTTCTAGACGAACACGATCCGATTCCACAGAGTTACCGCCTGAGCATCAGTTCCCCCGGTCTTGAGGCAGATCTGATCCGAAAAAGTCATTTTGATGCCTGTGTCGGCTGTGAAGTCCGTGTCCGTGGCATCCGGAATTTTGACGACGGAAGTCGTGAAGTAGTCGGTGTTCTGATGGATTGGGACAAGGATTCTGTCACAATCCGGACAGCACAAGAACCGGAACAGTCTGTCATGCTGCCATTCTCTGGCATTGCATTTGTCAAATTATATTTTGAATTTTAAATTTTCAATTTTCAAAAATTAGAAAGGATATGAGTAATATGGACGATTTTTTCAATACCCTGTCAGTTCTCGGTTCTGAGAACAGTCTCGACACAGAAGTTATGATACAGACCATCAAATCTGCCATGCAGAAGTCTGTACAGCGCATGTACCCAGAGTGCAAGGAGTCCATCCGGGTTGATATTGACGTTGAAAACAGAATTTTTGAAATATTTCTCTTGCAGGAAGTCGTTGATGATACACCGTTCAATCATACGGAAATTTCCCTTGACGAAGCAAGAACCATCAAGCCGAACGCAGTTGTGGGAGAAATCATTGAACATAGATTGGATATTTCCAAATTCAGCCGTGCATCCGCACAATCCGCAAAACAGTCCATCAAGGGAGATCTGCGAGACATTAACCGTGACAGAATCCTGGAAAAATTCCAAAGCAAGGAAAATGACATCATCACGGCAACCGTCACACAGGTAGAACCAGGCAGAGGATCTGCAACGCTGATGTATGACAAGACGGAATTATATCTGCTCCGCCAGGAACAGATCCCCGGCGAAATCCTCAAAGAAGGCATGTCTGTTAAGGTCTATATCACAGGAATTGCGAATAGAAATAAAAAGCCGATTATCAAGCTGTCCCGTGCGCACAGGGATCTTGTCAAGCGTCTGTTTGAACTGGAAGTACCGGAAATCTATGACGGCATTGTGGAAATTAAATCCATTTCCAGAGAAGCCGGTTCAAGATCCAAGATTGCTGTCATTTCTCATGATGAGAACGTGGATGCCATCGGCTCTTGCATCGGCGCAAAACACTCCAGAATTTCCGCCGTTGTCAAAGAACTGAACGGCGAAAAGATCGACATTATTCCCTATAACGAAGATCCGGCGAAATTCATCGCCAATGCCCTTTCCCCTGCGAAAGTCCTGAAAGTGATTATCCTCAACGAAGAAGAACGCACCTGTGTGGCTGTCGTTCCAGCTGATCAGTTATCACTTGCAATCGGCAACAGAGGACAGAATGCAAAATTAGCCGCAAAACTGACGGGCTACAAGATTGACATCAAATCCGAAACAGACGAGATTCCAGAACCAGTTGCCAAGCCGGAACCGGACACAGCACCCGATCCGGAGGCAGATGAAATTTTCCTGGACGCTGATTTTAAACCTGATTCTGATTCTGAATCTGAATCAAATCCGGAAGAAGAAGTTTTATTTGAAGAAGATGAAATTTCTGAAAATTCTGAGAATTTTGAAACGATCTCCGAGGAATAACCCATGCAGAAAAAAATTCCCATGCGTCTGTGCATCGGCTGCGGGCAGAATCAACCCAAAAAAGACATGATCCGGATTGTCAAATCCCCGGAACAGGAAATCTCCCTGGATCTGACCGGCAAAAAATCCGGTCGGGGGGCGTATCTCTGCAAAAATCCGTCCTGTCTGACGCAGGCGATGAAACAGCACAGGCTTGAAAGAAGTTTTTCCTGCAAGATTTCGCAGGAAGTTTACGAAAGGATGCAGCATGTCCTATCAGAATCCGAATAAAAATCCGGCACAAAAACTCCGTAATATCCTGAGTATCTGCCGGAAAGCCAATCAAATATCCCTTGGATTCGCACCTATGATGGAATCACTCAAAGCCGGTTCTGTCTGCGGTGTGCTGACAAGTTCTGATATTTCCAAAAAAACGTGCAAAGAAGTGTATTTTGCCTGTGAAAAAAAACAGATTCCGGTCTGTCCGGTCAATCTGACAATGACAGAAATTGGCATGATCACCGGAAGAAAAGCGGCTGTTGCTGCGATTCTCGATCAGGGCTTCTTTGATCGTATCCGCCAGCTGTGTGAGGAAGATTCCACAGCTATTGTCCCGTGAGATCATAATTAATTACATCTCACCCACTTCATATTCAGGAGGGATTTCGCCTATGGCAAAGAAAATGAAATTAACCGATGCTGCAAGAGATTTGCAGATTTCTCCCAAAGAACTGGTTGCTTTTCTGGAAGAACATCTCGGCGAGAAAAAAACAACAAGCAGTTCTGTGACAGAACGGGAAATGAATCTCATGCTGGAATTCTACAGCCAGAAGTCCAATGTCAGCAGTTTTGATGCGTACTTTGCGACAAAAAATCAGAAGCAAAATCAAAACCAGAATCAGAATCAGAAAAACCCCAAAAACCAGAAAAATCAGGCAAAACAAGCAAAACAGGAAAATCCGGACAAATCCGCACCGGCACAATCCAGAAAGCCCAAAAAACAGGATGCAAGACAGGATCTGAAACAAGATGTAAAACAGGATGCCAAATCCAGTTCCAAAACGGATTCTAAAGCAGATTCTAAATCCAATCCGAAACATGATAAATTCCAGATCAACAGCACCAATTCTGCCAATTCCGGATCGAAAAAACAACGCAAGGAAGAAAAACGTAGAAAAGCCCCGCAGGAACGTGGCGAAAAGACTCGTCTGGGTGGCATCATCAGCACGGAAAGTGTTGTCAGCTCCACACCGCAGCCAACTGAAAATTCCGGAAAACGCCGGACAGTGGACACCAGGGGCAGTTATATTGAACTGGACAAATACAATGAACGTTATGAACAAATTGCGCCTGCGGACAGAAGAAAAGATAATTATTCCACCAAAAAACAGAAAATTAATCAGAAATCCGCACAGCGTGGCAAGAAAAATAATAACAGCCGCAAGCAGGAAACAGAGGCACAGCGACTGTCCCGTCTGGAGCTGGAACGTGCCAGAAAACAACAGCTCAAAGTCAAGATTCCGGATTCCATTCAGGTCGGAGAACTGGCAAGCCGTCTGAAAATTACAGTTTCCAAAGTCATCGGCAAATTAATGGGTCTGGGCATCATGGCAAGCATCAATGAAGAAATTGATTTTGACACAGCAAGCCTGGTCGCAGAAGAACTCGGCGCAAAGGTCGAAAAAGAAGTCATCATGACCATTGAAGAACGATTAATTGAATCGGAAGAAGTGGACGAAGAAAATCAACAGCCACGTCCGCCGGTCGTTGTTGTCATGGGACATGTCGATCATGGTAAAACCTCCATCCTGGACAGAATCCGTCATGCAAATGTCACGGCGTCCGAGGCAGGCGGCATCACACAGCATATTGGTGCTTATCAGGTCAAGCATAATAATCAGATGATTACATTTCTGGATACCCCCGGACACGAAGCGTTCACATCCATGAGAGCCCGTGGCGCAAATATCACAGATATTGCGATTCTGGTTGTTGCTGCGGATGATGGCATCATGCCTCAGACGGTTGAATCCATCAATCATGCCAAAGCCGCCGGAACGTCTGTCATTGTTGCCATTAACAAAATGGACAAAGAGGCAGCCAATCCGGACAAAGTTCTGCAGCAGCTCACAGAATACGGGCTTGTCTGCGAACAGTGGGGCGGCGACACAATCTGTATTCCCGTTTCTGCGAAGACCGGCGAGGGCATTAACGAATTATTAGAAAATATTTTACTTGTCTCAGAAGTAAAAGAATTGACAGCCAATCCGGATCGTCTTGCAAAGGGCACTGTCGTGGAAGCCAGATTGGATAAGGGCAGAGGACCAATCGCAACGCTTCTGGTGCAGAAAGGCACGCTCCACACCGGAGATATTATCATTGCCGGCACATCCGTGGGCAGAGTCCGTGTGATGACAAATTATAAAGGCAATACGGTCAAAACGGCAACGCCGTCCGTGCCGGTAGAAATCACAGGTTTGGATGAAGTCCCCTGTGCAGGTGATATTTTCGACGCCGTAGAAGACGAGCGTCTTGCAAAAGAATTAGTAGAACAGAGAAAACATGAAGCCAAAGAAGCCATGTTCCAGAACACAAGCCACAAACTCACACTGGATAATCTGTTCAGCCAGATTGCTGAGGGCGAAACGAAAGAACTCCCGATTATCGTCAAGGCAGACGTGCAGGGCAGTGCGGAAGCGGTCAAGACATCCCTGGAAAAATTATCCAATGATGAAGTCCGTGTCAGAGTGATTCATAGTGCCGTCGGCGCTGTCAAAGAAAGCGACGTCATGCTTGCCAACGCATCCAATGCAATTATTGTCGGATTCAATGTCAGACCGGACAATGGTGCGGCAGAGAGTGCAGCAAGAGACGGTGTTGACATCCGGTTATACCGGATCATTTATGATGCAATTGAAGAAATCACAACAGCCATGAAAGGCATGCTTGCGCCGAAATTCCGTGAAGTGATTCTGGGTAAAGCAGAAGTCCGCCAGTTATTCAAAATTTCCAGTGTCGGCACAGTTGCCGGGAGCTACATTCTGGAGGGCAAGCTGACAAGACAGTGCCAGATCCGGATTGTCCGTGATGGCATTATCATTGCAGACGATCATATTGCAGGATTACAGCGTATGAAAGATTCCGTGAAAGAAGTCGCAAGCGGCTATGAGTGCGGCATCAGCCTGGAAAAATTCAATGATATCAAGACAGGCGATATTTTTGAGGCGTATATCATGGAAGAATATCAGCCGGAATAATCCGGCTGAACCCCGCCGGGGTTTCAAATTAATAATAATTATTATTAATATTATCCTACACAGACAGCAGGTGATCGCATGGAAAATCAGGAAGAAGATTCTAAAAAATCTCCGGCGCAAATGCCGGAACAGTATACCAGAATGTGCACCAAAGATATGCTCCAGTACTGCGATGAGGCGCTTGCCTGGGAAGAATTCGGTGCGGTGGATATTTTTTTCTTTGAGTCCGTCAAAAAAATTCTGCTCGGCCAATGCCCTGATATTCAGATTTCCCGAAATTCTGAGTTTTAAATTGCTCTGTACAGAAAGACAGAAAGGATGAAAATCGATTATGCCAAGCTTTAAAAATAACCGTATGGCGGAAGATATTCACAGAGAGCTGACCGATATTTTCCGGCTCGTCAAAGATCCCAGAGTCAGCCGTATGCTCTCTGTGGTGCGTGTGGAGCTTGCCGGTGACGGCTCACACTGCAAAGTCTATGTGTCCAGCCTCTACGGTCTGGAAGACACCCAGCAGTCTGTGAAAGGTCTCCGAAGCGCCGCCGGATTTATCCGGAGAGAACTGTTCTCCCGGCTGAAAATGCGTAAAAGTCCGGAACTGGAATTTATTGCAGATGATTCCATTGCAAGGGGCGCAGAAGTGACAAAAAAACTGGATCAGATCCAGACCCGAGAAAATTCAGAAAATCCGGAGGAAGAAATCTCATGAACAGGATCAGTCTAAAAGAAACCGCAGAATTTCTCCGGAATTCCAAGGATGTGTATATTCTGATCCATAGAAATCCGGATGGCGACTGCATCGGTGCAGGGTATTCTCTCCAGGCAGTTCTGAAATCCCTCGGAATCCGTTCCAGGGTGCTTTGTTCTGATCCGATTCCAGAACGATTTGCTTTTTTATTACCGGAGAATTTTGAAAATTCAGAAAATTTTCCGGCAAAAACCATTGTTTCTGTTGATCTTGCAGACGAGAAATTACTTGGTGATCTGGAAGAACCCTACACCGGAAACATTCAGCTCTGTATTGATCATCATGTTTCCAACAGGTTCTATGCAGAATCTGTCTTGCTGGAGGAACATGCGGCGGCGGCTTGCGAAATTTTATACAAGCTCTATCGTTTTATGAATATCCCATTCACGGAACAGATCGCAAAATGTCTGTTCACCGGTATGTCCACGGATACGGGCTGTTTTAAATTTGATAATACTACGCCGGAAACGCATCTGTTTACAGCCGAAATCATGCAGGAATTCCCTCAGATCCGTTATGATTTAATTAACCGGGAAATGTTTGATGTGAAAAGTCCTGCCCGGATCCGGGCAGAAATGGCAATGCTTGGTCAAATGGAATATTATCTTGACGGACAATGCACAATGATCTGGGCAACACTGGAAATCTGCAAAGAAAATCAGGTGCAAGAATCTGATCTGGAGGGACTGACAGCATTATCGCTCCAACCGGAAGGCGTTGAAGTCGGCATTACCATCCGGGAACGTGAACCAGGCGTTTACAAAATCTCCATGCGTTCCGCCAAGGATGCCAATGTTTCTGCAATCTGCCAGGGATTCGGCGGCGGCGGTCACATCAAAGCCGCCGGCTGTCTGCTCCGGGGGACCCGTGCGGAAGTGACGGAAAAACTGCTGAAAGCCGTGGAACAAGCATTATGATAATAAAAAAAAATAATAATTATAATGGCATTCTTTGTGTGGATAAGCCTGCCGGATTCACATCTTTTGATGTGATCGCCAAACTCCGGGGGATCCTGCACATGAAACGACTCGGACATGCCGGAACGCTTGACCCGATGGCGACCGGCGTTCTCCCGGTGTTCGTAGGCTATGCCACAAAAGCCTGCCACATCCTGCCCGATGAAAGCAAGACATATCTTGCCGGATTTCAATTAGGACAGACCAGCGACACACAGGACGCTACCGGAACAATCCTGGAAACACGGGATTTCTTCGGCATCTCACAACAAGATATTTTAAAAGCCATTCCCTCCGGAAATATTATGCAGATCCCCCCCATGTATTCCGCTGTTTCCGTCAACGGAAAACGACTCTATGAACTGGCAAGAGCGGGAAAAGAAATTGAACGCCCTGCCAAACAAGTTTCTGTGAATATTCTCTCTTTTCCGGAATTTGATCCGGTTTCCGGCATGGGTATCATTGAAATCCATTGCAGTAAGGGGACGTACATCCGGACAATCCTGCATGACATGGGGCAAAATCTGGGGTGCGGTGCAATGATGACTTCTTTAAGAAGAACTGCCGCAGGCGGTTTCACCCTGAATAACTGCCACACACTGGAAGAAATCCAGGAACTTGCCAATCCGAATCAAGAACAAGATCAAATCCCGGAAATTCTGAAATCGCTTGCAGAAGTATTCCAGGATCTTCCCCGAATCCAATTAAATAAATCACAGACAAAATTATACCGCAATGGCGTAAAACTAAGTTTATCAGAACTGAACATCCCGGAAACAGAATCAAAACAGTATGCCGTTTATGGGACAATCTCCGGCGGTTTTCTGGGAATTGCCGTGACAGACCCCGAACAACATTGTCTGCGTGTGTTCCGGAATCTCTGTCCGCCGGATGAGGTGCAGACATGAATGATTTAAAAAATTCTGTAAAAAGTTCCGTTGCGCTGGGATTATTTGACGGTATCCATCTGGGGCACAGGGCTGTCCTGGAACAAGCCGCACAGTCTGCGGATGCCGGTCAGCTCCGGCGGATTGTCTTCACATTTCCGGCAGAAACGGCAATCCGGAAACATACTGGCGGTTTCCTCTATCCGTCCGAAGTCCGGAACAGAATACTGAAACAGGATTTCGGCTTTTCTGTGGATTGCGAAAATTTCAGTAAGATCCGGGATCTGTCCGGAGAAGAATTCGTGAAACAGATTCTCTGCGAAAAATTACAAGCCGGATGTGTGACCTGCGGTGAAAATTTCCGTTTCGGAAAGAATGCCTCATGTGATTCCGACGATCTTCTGAAATTCGGCAGACAAGCCGGATTTGCTGTGAATATCGTAGAAAATTTATTTTTTAATCATTCAAATATTTTAAGTAATTATATTATTTCTTCGACAGAAATCCGAAGATTATTATCATCCGGAGATCCGGAAACTGCCAATCAATTCTTAGGCGATCCCTACCGGATCTGCGGAATTGTCCGTCACGGCGCACAACTCGGAAGAACAATTGGTTTTCCGACGGTCAACCAGGTTTTCCGGGAAAATCAGTTAATCCCGGCATTTGGGGTATACCGTTCCTGGACAATTCTCCCGGACGGCAGAGGATTCCCGTCGCTGACGAATATCGGAAAGAAACCAACTGTGAATTATCAGGGGCTTCCCCTAGCTGAGACCTATCTCCGAGGATTTTCCGGAGACCTGTACGGAATCGAACTGCAAGTAAAATTATTAACATTCATCAGACCGGAACGGAAATTTGATTCCATTCAGGCACTGACAGCACAGATGCAAAAAGATCTGGAATTAATTTAAATAAATATTCCTGTTTCTGTCACATACCTGACACAAAATAAAATTATAATAAAATTAAAATAGGAATTTATTTTAATTTTTTTCTTAAGGAAGTGATTCAGTCCATGATTGAAGTCAGAAATCTGACAAAGCATTACGGCGATAAAAAAGCCGTCAATGACATCAGTTTCACGGTTAATGACGGCGAAATTCTCGGATTCTTAGGACCTAACGGTGCTGGTAAATCCACCACAATGAACATGCTCACCGGTTATATTTCTTCTACATCCGGACAGGCACTCATTAATGGCGTGGATATTCTGGAGGATCCCATCAAAGCCAAGTCTTATATCGGCTACCTGCCGGAAATTCCCCCTTTGTATGTCGACATGACAGTCTATTCTTATTTAAATTTCATGTTTGATCTTAAAAAATGCAAACTCCCCCGGCGTTCCCATCTGAAAGACGTCATGACGCTGTGCAAAGTCATTGATGTCAAGGACAGACTCATCCGAAATCTGTCCAAAGGCTACAAACAGCGTGTGGGACTGGCACAGGCTTTGATTAACAATCCCCCCGTCCTGATCCTAGATGAACCGACTGTCGGACTTGACCCGAAACAGATTATTGAAATCCGGACATTAATTAAAAGACTGGGAAAAAATCACACTGTTATTTTGTCCTCACACATCCTGTCAGAAATTCAGGCTGTCTGCGACCGGGTCATTATTATAAATCACGGTGTTGTTGCTGCGGATGACACGGCAACAAATCTGTCAGACAAAGTCAGTACAGATCACCGGATCATTGTCCGGATTGACGGACCCAAAGCCGAAGTTCTCCAGGCAATCCGGACAATTGACGGATTGAAATATGTCCGTGCGGACATGGAACGGGAAAAAAATATTTACGATTTCGAGATCGAGGCAGAACCAGGGATTGACATCCGCCGGAATATCAATCAAATTATCAGAGAACACGGCTGGGATATTCTGATGCTGAAAACAATGGAAATGACACTGGAAGATATTTTCCTAAAAATCACCATGGGCGAGGGAATCCGGCAGGATGATCTCCGATAGAAAGGAGCTGAAGAATCATGGGAGCAATTTACAGAAGAGAAATCGGTGCTTTTTTTTCATCAAGCATTGCTTATATCTTTTTAGCAGTGTTTTACATTTTCGCAGGACTGTTCTTTACACTGGATAATATTGCTGTCGGCTCAACGGATCTGTCCGGCGTATTCTCCACACTGTTCTTTATCAGTATTTTTTTAATTCCAATTCTGACAATGCGCCTATTCAGTGAAGAGAAAAAACAAAGAACAGAACAAGGCTTATTAACTGCACCTGTGTCATTGTCCGGGATTGTCCTCGGTAAGTATTTTGCCGCTCTGACGGTCTTTACCATCGCCGTGAGCATTATTTTTATCTATGGCTTTATCCTGAGTTTATACGGCACGGTGGCATGGATGACAGTTCTTGCGAATTATCTTGCGATTCTGCTTGTAGGATCTGCATTTATTGCCATTGGCTTATTTATATCTTCTCTGACAGAAAATCAGCTTGTTGCGGCAATCGGCGGCATTGTCTGTCTTGGTATTTTATTTTTAATTGACATTGTCGCATCTTTTGTTAAAATCGACTGGCTGCAAAATATTCTGTATGATTTATCTTTCTATACAAGATATTATGAATTTACCTGCGGCATTTTCAATCTCTCCAGTGTTTTATTTTATCTGAGTACTGCAATTTTATTTAATTTCTTCACAGTGAGAGTTTTTGAGAAACGCCGCTGGAGCTGAGGAGGTGTGCAGAAATGGCTGAAAATCAGGAAAAATCTGAAAAATTAAAAAAATCCGGAAATTCAGGGAAATCCAGAAAATTAAAATATGGCGCTGTCGCTACGGCAATCACCTGCACCGTCACAGCCGTTGTGATTATTGTGAATGTTCTCGTCAGCATCCTGGTGGAAAAATATCCGCTCAAATTAGATCTGACGGAAGATGCCAAATTTGAAATCTCCCAGGAAAGCATAGATTATCTGAAAATCCTGGATCAGGAAGTGAATTTCACGGTTTTCATGAGTGAAAGCAATTTCCAGAGCAGCAATGAAATGATGAAGATGATTCATGAAATCCTGGCTCGCTATGCGCAATATTCTGATAAAATTCATTTAAGCTATGTGGATCCGACGACAAATCCTGATGTTGTCAATCTCTACCAGGCGGACTATACCGGTACGCTGACAGAGGGTGATATTGTGATTTCAGATGCTGCTGACAACTCTAAAATGCGTGTTGTCAATATCGGCAATTTATTCTCTTATGACCAGCAAAAATATTATTATTATTACTACTATGGCAGCGGCTCTCTGGAGGATTGCGTAACTGGATTCGAGGGCGAACAGAATTTAACTTCTGCCCTGATGTATGTCACAGACGCAGACCCGGTTACAGTTGGCGTTATCACAACTTCCAATGGACAGCCGTTATTCAACGCCAATTATCATACCAATTCTTTGAATTCGCTCACACAGACGTTATTCAAAAACGGCTATGACATGCAGGCTGTTGATCTGTACACAGGTTCTCTCGATCCGGAACTTTACGACATGCTGATTCTGCCTGCACCTGTGAATGATCTCACAGCGAACGGCATTGAAAGCTTATCTGCATTTTTATACAACAATGGCGACTATAACCGGAATTTGATTTATATCGCTGATTTTACCCAGTCAGATACGCCCAATCTTGACGAATTCCTGGAAACATGGGGCATTCAGGTTACAAAAAATATTGCTGTGGAAAGTGATGCCAGCGCTGCACAGCAGGTCGCTCTATCCATCAGCAACAATGCTGTTGCTGTTCCTGTTGCAACAATTGCAGACGAAGAATCCGGCGCAAGCCTGGTCAACACATCCCTCCCGGTTGCCGCTCCGCTGTGCCGGACAATTAACTTGTTATGGGATTCCAAATCCAGCGGTATCACATCCGTATTATTGAAAACTTCTGATTCTGTGTATTTAAATCAGATGAATACAGAATCAGAATCCAAAAACAAAGAACCTGTCGGCGCACAGAATATCATGGTATGCTCCAGCCGGCGGAATGTTGAAAATAATGTGACACATGAAAGCAATCTGCTTGTCATGGGTTCCATGTTATTATCCGATGCAAATGTCATGCAGGATTCGTCTTATAATAATGCGTCCTATCTGGTATCTGCTGTGAACATGATTTCCGGCAAGGGAAGCAATCTTGTGATTGCCTCCAAAGAACTGACCAACGAAACAATTACGATCACAACAACCGGAATGCGTGTGATCTATGTCGTAATTTTTATGATTCCTTCTATCGTGGCGGCTGTCGGCGTCTGGGTATTTCTGAGGAGAAGAAACAAATGAATGAAAATCAAGAAAAAAATCAGGAAAATCCGGTATATATCGCTGAAAATGAAACAACGGATGCCGGCATGGAGACATTCTTTGCAGATTCCCCGGCTGTAAATTATGAAACAGCTCCCCAACCGGGCATGTCCCGGAATGTGAAATATTTAATTGCAGGCGTTCTTGCTCTGGTCATTCTAGGGACGGCTCTGACAATCCTCCTGCTTCTCAGTAAGCAGCAGGAAGATTCTCAGCCGATTGACACGGATTCTCTTGCAGAACAATTACTCGATGACGAAGACAAAGCCGTTCTGGTAAATCCGCAGGAAGCAGATGATCTCCAGGCAATTGAGATCTCTAATCCCGGAAATTCTGAAAATTTCAGGGTTTATCTCAAAACACCTGCTACAGAAGAATCCAATGCAGTCTATACAATTGAAGGTTTGGAAGATGTTGCGCTTGATACAGGTTTGATTTCTACGTTAGTCAACAACGCAAGCGAATTATCTGCGAATTCCCTCGTGTCTGAAAATATCCCGGATTCTGAACTGTCTAAATACGGACTGAATCAGCCGGCGGCAGATGTTATCATGCACTACGCTGACGGAACGGATTTTGCATTCTCCGTCGGGAATCCGTCCCCGATGGATGATTCTGCGACTTACTGTCTGATCAATCAGAATTTATATCTTGTCAAAACTTCCCTGATGGCAAATTATCAGAAAGCAAGCAGTTCTTTTGTGTCCAGTACCATTCTAGAAGATCCCGGCGACGAGAATCGGCCCATTGTGGAAACACTCCGGATTGCCAGGGAAAATTTAGATTATGATATTGTTCTGGAATATGATGAAGAAACAGCGTCGGATGATACTGTCGGCGGAACGGCATCCCAGCACAAAATGATAGAACCTGTCCCGGTATTCCTGAATGTCGAGAGATCTTCTGATATTATCAGCGGCATGTTCGGACTGACTGCCGTGGAAGTTGCACAGATTCATCCGTCAGAAAGTGATCTGATCCGTGCCGGCATAGATCATCCGTTCTGCACGGTAACCATGCAGTGTGATGACGGCAATCAGTATATCCTGCATTTCGGGAAATCCTACACGACGAAAAACGACACATCCGCTTATTATGCGTATCTGGAGGGCGTGAATCTGCTCTACGGGGTTTCTGAATCCCGTGCGGTCTGGACTTCCGTTCTGCCGGGAGATATCCACTCAGCAAATATCTTCAATACGTATGTATGGGATATTGCGGATCTGGATATTATAACAGATTCCCAGGAACTGCATTTCTCCGGAACGGGCACCGGTTCTGATGATTACACTGTCACAAAGAACGGCGAAACTTGTGACACGGAACGTTTTCGTCTGCTTTACAGATTTTTATTAAATATCTATGGTGACGAATTATTCTTTGAAACGGATCTGCCTGCCGGTGATCCGGATGTAGAAATTTCCCTCCGGACACAGGACGGCAAAGAAGATTACAAAATCACATTCTATCAGACAAGTGATCTGAATGGAATCATTGCAGTCGATGACATTCCGACTTATAAGATCCGTTCGTCCTGCATTGACACAATCCGGCACAATCTGGAAATCTTTGATAATCCTGATGAAGAATTTATCCTGACATGGCAGTAATCCCCTGTCAGGTAAAAATGAAACCCAAAATCAGAAACCGAAAGGAGTTTTGCACATGAAATTCATGATGTACAAGGGCTATCCTCTGGTACGAAAAGACAATGAACTGTATTATGGAAACATGAATGAATCCTATGTTGTTTATCTCAGAATCGAGAAAACACAGAAAGAACACGGCATTATGACCGCCCAGAAAATTGAATTTTATCAGATGTCCACAGACCTGGATCAGCCAAAGATCACACAGCGGGCTGAAAGAAGTAATCTCTATGAGGCACTGGATGTGGCATCTGTCTGGCTGAAACGTTCCAGACCAGGCACACAGGCAAATCAAACAAACAAAAATACAAGAGGTTGATTCACATGAAAAAATTATTACTCTGCATGTCGGCAATGCTGTTTTTATTTGCCGGCTGCAACGCTGAAACCGGAAGTTCTCCCGATGATATGAGTACAACGCCTGTGGCAGAAAACAGTGCGAATTCTGTTGCAGATCCTGCTTCTGCGTCAGATGAAAATGCGATTATTATTACACTTTATCCGGAAACTGCACCGATCACATGCGAAAATTTTGAGATGCTTGTCTCTGAGGGATTCTATAATGGTCTGACATTCCACAGGGTTGTGGATGATTTCATGGCACAGGGAGGCGATCCGCTTGGCAACGGAACAGGTGGCAGTCCGGATACGATCAAGGGAGAATTTTCTTCTAACGGCGTAGAAAATGACCTGTCCCATCAGCGTGGCGTCATTTCCATGGCAAGAAGTGCCATGAATGATAGTGCATCCAGTCAGTTCTTTATCTGCTATGCAGATTGCAGTTTTCTGGACGGTAGCTATGCAGCGTTCGGCGAAGTCACCCAGGGAATGGAAGTTGTTGACAGTTTTCTGGAAGTTCCCAGATCCTACAACAGCAGCGGAGAGCTCGCCGTTCCGGATTCTCCGATCACCATGAAAGAAGTCACGATGATTGATCCGGATGAGAACGGCAATCCTCGTGTACAAATCGTCATGGACACGATTCCAGTCGCTGAATAATAATCATTAAAAAACAAGCACTGCGCTTCCGGATTGTCCGGAATTGCAGTGCTTTGATTTTCAATCATAAATTTAATAATAAATTATTTGCTGAATCTGCCCACTTCGTCTTTGATATGA
>CAMWWG010000004.1 GCA_947177935.1 uncultured Ruminococcus sp.
AAATTGCTGATTTTAGGAGAATTTTGAAATTATGACAAAAAAAAATCTGAGAAAATTATTAGCGCGATTCTGCAAGGCAAACGGCATTTCCGGCGATGAATCTGAAATTGCAGCACTTGCCTGTGAAAAACTCCGGAAATACTGTCCGGATGCAAGAATCGAAAATGGCAATGTGATTGGTTCGCTTGGTAATCAAAATCCGAATGCCTGGCATGTTCTGTTGGATGCCCACATGGATCGAGTCGGGCTGATTGTGACCAGTATCACGGATGACGGATTCCTGACTGTCGGAAATGTCGGCGGATTGGATCGTCGGTGGTTTCCGGCGCAGAGAGTCTGCATCCACGGCACAAAAAATATTTATGGAATTATCTCCACATTGCCGCCGCATCTGGCGAGTGACGAAGAAAAAGTTCAGAAAATGGAGCAAATCCGGATTGACACCGGTTACAATGCGACAGAACTCCGGGAAATTGTGTCCGTCGGGGACAGCGTGACATTCAGTGGATTCACCGGAGAATTAGCCGGAGGGCGGTTCAGTTCTCCGGCACTGGATGACCGCTCCGGCATGGCGGCGATTCTCTATGCACTGGATGAAATCTGGCAGGAGGAGCTTGACTGCAAAGTGACAGTTCTGTTCTCGAATCGGGAAGAAGTCAACGGGTGTGGTGCAAAAACAGGTTGTTTTGCGATTAATCCGGATATTGCCATTGCAGTGGATGTATCTTTTGCAGGAGATGGAAAGCTCTGCAAGACCGGAAAATCCGGCGGCGGCGCAATGATTGGTTTTTCGCCGTCTCTGGACAGGGGATTATCCCAGGAATTCGTAGCGGATGCCATTCATGCCGGACTTCCTTATCAGTATGAAGTCATGAACGGACGGACGGGGACAAATGCGGACGATTTCGCCGTTTGCCGGGACGGTGCGGAGACTTGCACCATATCGCTCCCGTTATATTATATGCACACGCCTGTGGAAACAATTGACATCAACGATGTGCGGGATACTGGGAAACTGCTTGCAGAATTCCTGCGAAGAATTGTGAATAATTAATCTAACTAAAATTAAAAATTTATATAATTTGAGGTGATTTCAGTTTGTTAGCGTATCTGAAAGAATTATGTGCCCTGTGCGGCACTTCCGGTGCTGAGTCCGCTGTCCGGGATTATCTGATGGAAAAAATTCAGGATTTTCCAGACATTCTCGAATGCCGGACGGATAGCCTGGGTAATTTATTAGTTCATAAAAAAGGCAGAAAAAAGGCGAAACATACTGTCATGATCGGCGCTCATATGGATGAAGTTGGTCTGATTGTCCGGGATATTCTTCCGGATGGCAGATTCATACTAGATACTGTTGGAGGAATTGAACCGGATGCCGTCATCGGTAGAACGATGCAGATTCCTGGTATCGGTTACGGCGTTGTCGGTGCAGAACCTGTCCATAATCTCAAACCCGAAGATCGGGAGAAAAAGCCATCTAAACAGGATTTGATTCTGGATATTGGTGCAAAAAACCGGGAAACTGTCGCAGATCTTGGAATTCTTCCGGGAGATGCTGTGTATTTCTTCAGCAAGTGGACGGAACTCGGCGGCGGAAAACGTGTCGCATCTAAGGCAATTGATGACCGTTTCGGCTGTGCCTGCATGTTGAAAATGCTCCGGGATCCGATTGAATTTGACACCTGGTTTTGTTTCTTCGTCCAGGAAGAAATCGGACTGCGGGGAAGCCGGACGGCGACTTATGCCGTCAATCCGGATTTTGCGCTGATCCTGGAGACGACAACAGCCGGGGATCTGGACGGCGTGACCGGTGCGGACAGAGTCTGCGCATTGGGAGCTGGTGCTGTTGTTTCATTCATGGATCGTTCTACGATCTATGATAAAGAGTTATATAAAATCGCATTTGCCGAGGCGGAGAATTTAAATATTCCCTGTCAGACCAAAACCAGAATTGCCGGAGGAAATGACGCTGGCGCAGTGCACATCTCCCGGGACGGCGTCCGGACGCTTGCAATTTCCATCCCGTGCCGGTATCTGCATTCTCCCTACTGCACGGCACAGATCAGCGACATGGAACAAAGTTGTCTCCTGGCGGAGAGAATGCTGCTCCGGATGCATACGCTATGATTAAAAAAATCACAAAGCCGGAGGAGCTGAACACGGATTTGCTCCGGCAGAGCTGGAGAGGACGCAATATCTATGCGTATTACAAAGCCTACGGACTGGACTATGATTTCTGCGAATTTTATCAGGTCGGCAAGGATGGGATCTTGTTGAGGTTCAACAGTACGATCTTACTTGTATCTGACTTGATATCCGATCCGGATGAAATCGCCGGTCTTGCACTGTTTCTCCGGATGCAGAAGCCCTTCCGGATTGAGACGGATCTTGCCATGCAATTATGTCCGTATCTGCCGGAATATGTGCCGTTGCACCGGACGACATTCCAGCTCCATCCCGGACAGGAGAACGGCATTTCCATACAGGATGCAGAACAGCGGATTAATTTCAATCCGGAATTAGAACAGGTCTACCGGATTTTGCAGGCAGGATTTCCGCATTTGCAGGACTATCCGTTATGGTTGACGGATACATCCCACAGATGCCGGCATGGCATCAGTCATGTGCTGACGTATCAGGACAGCACGACGGCAAGTTTGGTATTTGATATTGATAATCTTGTCTTAGTCGGACAAGTGGCGACGCTCCCACAAGCCAGGGGACTGGGACATGCCAGGATGTTTCTGAGATGGCTTGCCGGGTGGCTTGCCGGATTTCACAAAACTGCCGTTCTGTATGCCCTGGATATCCGGGAAAGTTTCTACCGGGAAATCGGCTTTGAGGCAATTGCAGAAGAATTCGTCCTGGAACGTTCTGCTCAGGCAGAAGACCAGAATTTAAATAATTTAAATACTTTAAATCCTATCATGAAAGGACTGTTAGAAGATGTCTGAAAAAATACAGGATATTTCAGATTTTTTTAAAATTGATCCGGGTTTGAAAAAATTAGCAGAAACAGCAGAATTGCAATGCAAAGAAAATTTTGAACGGATTGACCAGATTGCGGCATATCATTCTGCCAAAGTCCTGAAAGCATTTACAGACCAGAAAGTCAGTGAAGCTTGTTTTGGAATCAGTACCGGCTACGGTTACGGCGATCTCGGACGGGATGTGCTTGACAAAGTCTGGGCACAGGTACTCGGAACGGAAGATGCACTTGTCCGGCATAATTTTGTTTCCGGGACACATGCTCTCAGTGTGGCATTGTTCGGCTTGCTCCGTCCTGGCGACAGAATTGTCTTTGTTACGGGAATGCCTTATGATACACTTCACGAAGTGATCGGAATTTCCGGCAGTCCGGGGAATGGTTCTCTTCGGGATTTCGGTGTGACGCATGAAATTATTGCATTAAATCCGGATGGCAAGCCGGATCTTGCAGAAATTGCCAAGCGGGTTTCCGGCGCAAAAATTGCATATATCCAGCGTTCCCGGGGCTATTCTCTCCGGACTGCGTTCACAATTCCGGAAATTGCGGAAATCTGTAAAGTGATCCGAGAAACCAGTCCCGATAGTGTGATTATGGTCGATAACTGCTATGGGGAATTTGTGGAAACATCCGAACCGGCGCAGGTCGGTGCGGATATCATGATCGGCTCAATGATTAAGAATGCAGGCGGCGGCATTGCCCGGACAGGCGGTTATATTGCCGGAAAAGCCGATCTCGTGGAATTATGTGCTTATCGGCTGACCTGTGTCGGACTTGGAAAGGAAGTTGGCTGTACGCTCGGCATGAACCGGGAATTATTCCAGGGATTGTATCTTGCGCCGGATGTGACGGCAAATGCACTGAAAACGGCTTGTTTCACTTCGGAATTATTCACCATGTTAGGTTTTCACTGTACGCCGTCCGGGAATGACATCAGGGGAGATATTGTGACGGCAATTGAACTGAAAACGCCAGAAAATTTAATTGCATTCTGTCAGGGCATTCAGAAAGGTTCTCCGGTGGATGCACATGTGACACCCGAACCGTGGGACATGCCCGGCTATGACAGCCAGGTCATTATGGCGGCAGGCGCATTTACAAACGGCGCATCTTTGGAATTATCCGCCGATGCACCTTTGAGAGAACCTTATGCGGTCTGGGTACAGGGGGGAATCAGTTGGCGGAGTGCCCGGATCAGTATTCTGCTTGCGGCGCAGGAAATGCTGACAAGAAAATTAATTAAAATCTAGACTTTTTAAAATATTTTATTATTATTTCCTGATTTAAAATTTATTTCAAAACAATAAAAGATAATTACAAATTAAATACAAATTCAGTGAAAAATTGTCCTGAAATCCGCAAAAAGGTTGACATCTCCGGCGGAAACTGTTACAATAAAAGCAAGGATATAAAATTTATAATTTTTTTATTATTTTATATTTTATTTTTAAAATTTTAAATTTTTTTGAAAGGAGGAAAGTCCAGTGGAAGAAAAAAAACGCTGTTGCCACTGTATGGAATTGAAATCTGTCAGATTGAATGTCTGTCCCTACTGCGGTTATGATGAAAAAACACCATATGACGCCAATTATGCACCGCCCGGCACAGAAATTAACGGCAGATACATGCTCGGCATCAAAATCGGTCATAACAGCGAGGGCGCAAATTATATCGGCTACAGTTCTGCAATCGGCTGTAAAGTCCTGATCCGGGAGTATATGCCCGTTGGTCTTTGCAAGCGCATCCGGGGACGGGCGACTATTAGTGTTTATCCCAACAAACTTGTACAGTACAAGACGTTAATGGCAGAATTTACCGAACTTAACAAAAATCTTGCACAGATGCGGAATTTGCCGCATATCATCCCTACACTGGATATTTTCGAGGCAAATAACACAACGTATGTTGCGTATGAATATCTTGAGGGCATTAAATTAGTGGAATATCTCAAAGACAACGCCGGAGAACTAACCTGGAAACAGGTTTCCGAACTGTTCCCGACGTTCTTTACAACACTTAGTTTAATGCACAATCATAATGTTGTCCACAGGGCAATCAGTCCGGATACGATTTACGTGACACCAAAAGGGGAATTACGCCTGTGCGGTTTCAGTATTTATGCCGTCCGGACGGTTCACCTGGAATTGCCAAGCGAGTTGTTCCATGGCTACGCTGCACCGGAACAGTATACACCGGGCGCAAAGCAGGGCACATTCACGGATGTATATGCCGTCTGTGCTGTTTTATACCGAATTCTGACAGGCTGCAAACCACCGGACGCTATGAGCCGGATTGAAAGCGACAATCTCCGTGAGCCATATGAGATGAATCCAAACATTTCCCGGAGCGTTTCCCGTGCGATTATAAAAGGGCTTTGTCTGGATTCAATAGAACGGACGCAGACGATCACGGAATTGGTGACACAGTTGTTTGAACAACCCGAAGGGCAGTCGGCAACAACGCATTCCATCGTTCTCCCGGCAGAAACCGGGAAAAGAAACCGGAAACAGGTAGTGACAAGAAAAGCCGGAAATGCAGATTCTGGTTTTGATTCTAAAAATCAGAATTCCCAGAATTCAGAAAATATGATTGAGCGTGTGCGTACGCCGCTGATGTTCGTTATTATGCTATTGTGCGTTCTGCTGATTATTTTAATTATCGTATTCAGCATGATGCGTTCCGGTTCTGTGACGATCCAGAACCAGAATTCTGAGACCATAACCACTACAGACGCATTATCAGAATCAGAAAATAATATTGTCACAGAATCCGACACAGAGTCTCTCGAACTGACAGAACCATCCGGCGACAGCCAGATGCCGACATTGATCGGAACAAGTTACGAACTCCAGAAAGAGAAACTGGAGGCGGATGGCTGGTTATATCTGGAACCAGTCTATGAATACAATGATCTGTACAAAGCCGGAATTATCATCAATCAGACAATCGATGCAGGCGAGCCGTTCCAGAGCGGTTCCACCGTTGGCGTGACCGTCAGCCGTGGCCCTGCTTCCGTCGTGCTTCCGGATTATCAGGGCAAATCCTTGATGCAGTATGAATTGGAATTAGAAGAACTTGGATTGACAAGTGCAAATTATTACACAGAAGCCGTGCAGAATTATGATTTTGCAAACGGGCAGGTTGTGGAGCTGAGCAAAGCCGCCGGGGAAGTGTTTGATCTGAGCAGCGAAGAAAAGCTGCGAATTTTCTATGCAAGCAATCCGGAAACCACAATTGTGATTATGACAGAAACAATCCCGCCGGAAACTGCTCCTCCGGAAACAGAGCCGGTGACAGAACCTGTGACAGAATCTCCGACAGCACCGCCGGAAACCACATTCCCGGACATTGAGACAGCGCCGATTCCGGAAGAACCCACGCAGACGGATGGTGATTCGGATATGCAGGATGCGCCCCAGACAGCACCGATTGACATCATACCGTTTGATAATAATAATTAAATTTAATAAAAAAACAGCTTTTCAGAAAATGAAAATTCCTGGAAAGCTGTTTGATTTTTTATTAAAAAATATTCTCAGAATAAATCCATACTTGATAATGCTCCTGCTTTTGATTGATCTCAATTGTCACATCTTCCGTTCTGTGCGGTTTCTGGTAAATTTCCGGATTTCCGTTCATAATCCAGGCCGCCTCTAAATCCGACAGCAGGATGAAATATTCTTCCTGTCCCGGCTGATCTTCATACCAGTGGATGTTTGTCTGATAATATCTCTGATAGAATCCGTTTTCATCAATCTCTACGTCCCGGCAGCGGATTTTTGAATCTGATACAATTGTCAGCCCGTTGGCATTCCAGAATGTCGCATAACCGTAACTCAAATGCAGTTCTTCCAGTTCTTCAGCAATCTGATATAAAGGATTCTCGGACGTGTTGTCCGTCGGCATCCCCGCAATGATTGTGGAATTAAAAATGGAAACGACATAAACCGGAATCGACAGCAGCATGGCAATTCGTTTCAGATTTACCTGTGTGACCGCCCATTTCACAAATGCAATTGACACAAGTGCGGACATGGCAACAATCGGAGATAATCTCCAGTTTGCAATGGATAATTTTCCCACGACATAGCCCAGCAGGATTAATCCTGTCATGAACCAGTATGCCAGAATCAGAATCCGGAATTTCCTGTCCTGGATTTTCGGATAACAAAATAGTGCTGCCGTCGGGAGGATTAACAAAATCATTCCTGTGACGATAATCAGAAGTGATTGCACACTCTGGACACTCAGCAGAGGATCATCGTCAACGGCTGTTGCTCCCAGAAGCGATACCCATGCTGTGGGAAATTTCAACAGATTGTTCATCCAGGAATCCATATCGGAATAGGAAGAATACGCTTCCTGATAGCCGGCTGTGATGTCTCCGGCAAGCCAGTTCGTCAGTGCATAACCGATGCACATCCCCACGGACATGAGAATTACAAGCAGGATGGTGTCCAGATTCCGGAAAGAACATAATCTGATTTTCCTGTCCAGGAATCGTTCACAGAATACGGCAAGAATCACCGGGACTGCAAAAATTGTCACAGCAATTGTCTGATCCATGCAAGTCAGAACGAACCAGACAAAAATCAGAATCGTATCCAGAATTATGGAAATCAAAGTTTTTCGGGATTTTCCGGAATTTTCCGGCTCTTCTAATACATTCATCCGATTGATTCTGTGAAATATCAAGCCCAGTCCCACGAACAGGAACAGTACGCCCAGGCTGTAATAGATTGTGTGTCCCCAGAAAATTTCACGAAGTTTTGTACTCCCGGAGCAGAGCATCAAAACACTGAATACAGCGACGGCGATCCATCCGGATTTCCACTCCATTTGTTTGAGCATCCAGATCATCGAACCTGTGAACAGAAAGAAGAAAATGCACATCCCCAGGACGTGTGTCGTCATGGTAACGCCTGTAAACGGTATCAGGAACGTCATAATCAGGCTTGTACCGAACGGGAGCAGACACGCATAGGAAAAATCCGGATTGAAGAGTTTTCCGGCATCATAGGACGCCTGCGCCCACATGATTGTGTCCGTTGTGTCAGAGTGGAAACTTCCCCTTGAGTCAAACAGCGTATAATAGGCGATCAGGATTATTGCAAATGCAAGCAGTCCGATACTTGCTGAAACTTTCAATATCGGGAGAGCTGTTTTTAATTTGCCTGCCAGTTTTGAAAATTTTGAATCTGTCATATTTCTGGACTTTCTTCCGGTTTTTCTGATTCTCCGGAACGGATTTCATGATAACTCAGTTCTGTGTTCACATTCCAGATGTTGGATTTGTCTTTCCTGCCTGTCAGAATGTTTTTCACTGTCTCAAATGATGTTATCATGGAGTGATCCATATTATTATAACGATGCTGTCCGTTGCGTCCGACACAATAGAGATTTTCAAACTGATTCAGATATTGGATTAATTCGTCCATAGATTCATAAGTATCAAAATACGCCGGATAAGCTTTCCTGATTTTTTCTTGATGATAGGCAAATACTTTTGCGCCCTTGCTGAGGATGTCCATTTTCCGGAGTTCTTTCACTGCAAAAATTGCACTCTGCTGACTGTTCAGATTCCAAAATCTGTCGCCCTCCTGACAGAAATACTCCAGTCCGATCCAGACTTGCTGTGACGGATTTTGTACCATATAAGGCGACCAGTTGTTGAAAATCTGGATTCTTCCGAGTTTTACACCAGTGTCCTGGACGTAGATCCAGCAGTCTGGGACGATATTGCCAAGCGTCGGGATGTCCGTCTTGTTTTCCAGTTCCAGACGATCAACAAGCAGACCGATCGTGACAAAATCCCGGTAGGGGAGACCTGCGGCAATTTCAGATTCCCGACGGGGGACGTCGTTCATCCCGGCAACCAGGTCTTTCACCGGCATGGAAGAAATTAGAATATCGCAGGGGATTTCCTGCAATTCTTTTGTTTCTGTATTCTGATAAGTCATAGATTTCACAAGATGACTGCCGTCCGTTGTGATCTGTTTTACACTGGCATGAAATACAACATCACCGCCGAGTTTCCGGAATTCTTCCAGCGCCGTTTCCCAGAGCTGTCCTGGTCCATACTTGGGATAGTAGAATTCTTCAATCAGGGACGTTTCTTTCCTGGATGGGTCTTGTACGCCGGTGATTTTCCGGAACATGTCTTCCAGGACGGCGCTGACGGATAAGCCTTTGACACGCTGTGCGCCCCAGTCTGCGGAGATCTCTGAGGGATGACGTCCCCAGAGTTTTTTTGTGTAGCCCTCGAAGAACATGGCATATAATTTTTGCCCGAAACGATTGATATAGAAATCTTCCAGGGAATTTTCCTGTTTTTTTATGACAGAAGCCTGAAGATAGCTCACACCTGCCTGCATGGTCGTGACAAGTCCCATGTTCCGGAGCGTGTCCCATTTGAGTGAAACGGGATAATCGAAAAATTTTTTGTGATAATAAATCCTGGATACCCGGTTTCTCACGAGCATCACTCTGTCTGTTTGTTCCGGATCTGCACCGCCAGGGACTAATTTTTTTCTGCGTCCTAATTGAATATCATCAAAGGACGGCTGTCCCTGAAACGGCATGAGGTCATTCCACCAGTCCATGACCTGCTGACTTTTGGAAAAAAATCTGTGACCGCCGATGTCCATCCGGTTATTTTTATGATTCACCGTCCGGGAGATACCGCCTGCTACGACGGATTCTTCATAGATTGTCACATGATACTGATTTTCACCCTGGCGGAGCAGTTCCAGACCGGCAGTAATGCCGGCAGGACCTGCGCCGATAATGGCAACTTCCTGCAATGGAAACACCTCTCTTATCTAATTTGTTTACTTAGTTAAAAATTTAAAAATTACAAAAATTATTTTTTTATGAAACATGTACATGTCCGCTCTCGATTGTGATGTAATTTTTCCGGAAACGGCTGAAAAACCGGTCAGCCACCCGGAAAAATGTCCACACTGCCAGAATGGAAACAAACAGCAGACCCAATCCTTTGCATAAATCTTTCATAGAAAACGCCTCCCGTTAATGCAAAAAATAGTGATGAAAATATTTTCATTTCTTATGATAATTATAATTATAGCACGCATCTTAGAATTTGTCAAGGCTGGTCGTCAACCGGAAGCAGGAGAATCCGGCATTCCAGCGTTTCCGATCAGACTGGAGCATCCATCGGCGCATCTATAAATTCTGCCGGATCCTGCTCCGTCTCAGAATTTAAATTTGAATCTGAATTCTGCGTGAATTTTGGATTTTCCGAATTTTCTGGAATGGTCTCCGGTTCTGTGATTTCCGATTCTGGAATATAGACAGATTCTACGTCCAGATATTCTTCCAGAGTCAGCCCGTGTTCATAAATTTCCGTGGCCGCTTCTACGCCGACATAACGGATGTGCCAAGATTCGTAATCATAACCGGTAATAGCTTCTTTTCCCAGTGGATAACGGACGATGAAGCCATAAAGATGGCAGTTTGCGGCAAGCCACTGCCCTTCGGGTGTTTCTGCGAAATCATTATTGATCGTATTGCAGTCGATCGTGTAGCCTGTCTGATGCTCAGAATAGCCTGCCCTTGCAGAGACCATGCTTGCGTACTCTTCGCCGTAGGCGGCACACATGCTGTCATAATCTCTGACCTGGTGTTCATAATTGCGGTAGCCTGACCCCATATAGATATTCAGTCCCAGTGCTTCTGCATCTTCCTGTAATTTGGCAAAGGCTTCTGCGGTTTCTGGAAGCATTCCTGGGTCATAATCCGCCGGCATTCCGTAACTTTTGTTGGCAACGAGAATCCCATCCACATACGTGCATCCGTCCTGTACGGTCAGTTCCCGAATGGTTACGGGGATTTCAAGAATTTCATCTTCACAGGTGACGGAAATCATGCAGTTTCCCTTTGTCAGTCCCATAATCATACCTGAATCACTCACAGATGCAATGGTACTGTCATCCACCGTGAATACTGCGCCGGATGTGTCAAAATCTCCTCTTGTGCCGAGCTGGAGCTGTTTTTCATGATTCACACGAAGATACACATGCGAATCCATGCTCCAGAAATTGACGGCAGTTTTCAGTTCAGAATGCAGCTCCGGTTTTTCCGGGATGATTTCCGGAACGGGATTTTCTGCCGGATTCTGCTCGGAATCGGAATTATCTGGATTTTCTGTTTCTTTTTCGACTTTCATAGTATTCTGGACGGTCTCGGCATGTTTTAAATTTTGCTTGCCGATCATCAGACCGAATGCAAACACCAATACAACGCTTAACATCAAAAACGTGAATACGGCATAAGTTCTGTCAACTCTCTGATTTTTCTGAATTCTCTGGCTGTTCTGACTGCCTTGCTGTGCCAATCCATCATCCTCTTTCTGAAATTTTTATTTTAAAATAAATTTTGCATCAAATTCTCCTGACATGTCTTTATTATAGCACAGAAATCTGGTTTTGTCATCAGTTTTATGAAAAAATTTTTGAAAAATAATTCTCAGAATCTCCAGAAAATAACAGAATGCGCAGAATTTTTAGATTTTCTGAATTTTTTTGAAATTTCACTTGCATTTCGATTGAAAATATATTATAATAAAATTAGTATTATAATTTATTAAAATTTTATAGAATGTTCAAGGAGGTTTTTTGAATTATGAAGATCTGGAAAAAAGCCGCTGCGATGGTGCTGAGTGTCTCCATGCTGCTGAGTTCTTCCATGCTCCTGCCCGGAACGGTGGCAGATGCAACGGATTCGATTGAATCTAGCTATGACTGGGGGACGCTGCGCATCGGCGGTGCGGGCTTCGTCTCCGGTATTGTGACCGGACAGAAAGAGATGTATCTGAGAACAGACGTCGGTGGTGCTTACAAATGGAATTATGAGACTTCCGAATGGGAGCAGCTGTTCGGCTTTCTGACAGAGGCTGACAGAGGTTTGCTCAGTGTCAAGGGCATGGCAATTGATCCCACGGACGATAATACGGTGTATTTTCTCTGCGGATGTGCGTATTTCTCAGGCGCAAAGACTGTCATTTTCAAGACAACAGACGGTGGAAAAACGTTCACAGAATCCGATGTGACAGAGCATATCCAGGTACACGGCAACGGAGATGGCCGTGAATGTATTGAACCGATTGCGATTGACCCGGACAATCCCGATGTAATCTATGCAGGCGGTGACGTGACTGCCGGCAAATCGGCATTAATCAAATCCACGGACGGCGGCAAGACCTGGAATCCCGTCATGGGCTATGATGATCTGGGATTATTTACAGAATCTCTGAAATTTCCAATGTGGACTGACCACATGGTAAGAGGCACAGAATCCAAAGAATATAATGAACAAAATGGCATTGGCTGTATTCTGATTGAGGACGGCAAAGTCTATGTCGGCACTTCCGTGACAGGGCAGACAAACATCCATGTAGCGGATGTGGACAAAGACGAATTTACGGAATTGAGCAAAGACCTCCCGAATGAAAATTATCCCTGTTCAATCACAAGCGACAAGCATGGTAATCTCTTCTTTACGTATATTGCAGGACTCGCATTTGCCGGATCTGCCGGCGGTGCTTACAAATATGATACCAAAACCGGCACAGTCACACAATTTACAGATCTCACTAGTGCAATTGGCATGATTGAAGCAGATGAAGAAAATCCAGACAGACTTCTGGCAAGAACCTGCGGTGTGTGGTCAGATCAGTGGTTTGAAGAAGAATGGACGGATGGCAGCGTTGCATGGGGCGATTATTTCTATCGTTCGACAGATGGCGGCGAAACATGGCAGAATATTACTCCCGGACAGGGCGAGACAATCTATGATGAAAACGGTTCTCACAAAGAATTTGTTTCCAAGCCGATTGATACAAACGGCTATGACTGGATCTACGGCAAAGCCTGCCACTGGGGCAGTGGTATTCTTTTAGATCCCAGAGACTCCAACAGGATTCTGATGACTTCCGGTAACGGTGTCTATGTCTGTGACAATGTCTGGGATGAGACAGGTCTTCAATTTTATTTCCAGCCAGATGGTGTCGAAGAAGTTGTAGCGCTGGATTTCGTCAGTGTCCCGGGTGGTCTGAATTATTCTGCAATCGGCGACTATGACGGCTTTATTCATGAAAGTCCCGATACAATTCCGCAGCAGTATCAGCCTAACATTGGCTCGACTTCTGCAATTGCCTATTGTCCGGCTGATACAAAAGTCATGGCTCGTGTTGGTGAACATGAAGCAAAAGGCTATTATAGTCTGGATGGCGGCAAAACGTGGGAAGATTTACAAGTCCCGAATGGCGGCGGAAAAATTGCAATTACAAAATTAGATGACGGAACATATCGTTTTATCAAAGCAAGCGGTGACAATGCTGAAATTGTTTATACAGACGATTTCGGCGCAACCTGGAATAAATCCACCGGACTCGAAGGTTCTAAGACAACCTATCCGCTTGTTGACCCGGAAAATCCTGCCATTGTGTACGGTTCAGGAATTAAATATAATTCTTACTGGTCTTCTGATATGAGCAAAACAGAACCGACGTTGGATGATGCGCAGTATGATTTTTATATCAGTACAGATTATGGCGCAACGTTCAGCAAGACGATTGTTGACAAATATGACGAATGCGACCATACGGGCGATTTGGCATATATTACAACGGATACAATTGCCATGGCTTTGGCTGGAACGGGTTATATATCATCACAG
>CAMWWG010000005.1 GCA_947177935.1 uncultured Ruminococcus sp.
AGCAGATCCGGATCGAATTTTTCAGCAAATTCCAGTTCCGGAACCTGAAAATCAACGGAATTTTCCTGTTCTGGCATTCCGGAAGATCCCAATGGCTGTAAATGCAATTTTTCCAGTAATCGGAACATTTCCAGTTCTGTGAGAACTTTCCGGAGATTCTCGGAATCCTGTTTTTTCGGGAGATAATTTTGCAAATCCAGAGAAACAGGTGCATTCCGGACGATCTGCGCAAGCCACCTGCTTTGGAATGCGGATTCTTTCCCCTCGGTGAGTAGTTTCCGGACTCTGGGCGTTGCCTGGAATGTTTCCGGATTCTGTTCCAGATTCTGATATAAATTTTCAATACTCTGATACTTCTGAATTAAATTTTTGGCGGTTTTTTCTCCGATTCCCTTGACGCCGGGAATATTATCCGAGCTGTCCCCCATCAGTGCTTTCAGGTCTACCAGATATTCCGGATCGAATCCGTAATCCTGCCGGAATTTTTCCGGCGTATACGGAATTGTTTCTTTGTTTGTCAATAAATGCACGGTGACATGCTCTGTAATTAATTGCAGACTGTCCCTGTCGCCGGTCATCAGAATACATTCCTGTCCCTGCTGATGACAAATATCGGCAAGCGTTCCGAGAATATCATCTGCCTCAAAGCTTTCCGCACCGCAACAGGAAATTCCCATAGATTTCAGAATTTCCTTGATATATGGCATCTGCATGGCAAGTTCCTTCGGCATTCCCTGCCGGTTTGCCTTGTAGGATTCCACTTTTTCACGCCGGAATGTCTGCATTCCCACATCAAACGCAACGGCGACCGCATCCGGTTTTACAGCATGGAACTCTTTGAGATACATATTCATGAAGCCAAAAATCGCATGTGTGAAGACCCCCTTGTGATTCGACAACGGACGCACCCCGTAATATGCCCTGTGAATCACGCTGTTTCCGTCAATGACAAGTAATCTCATGAAAAATCCCCTTTCCTTCTGAAAAAATAATTTTAAATTCTAAATTTTCAATTCTATTCTTATTATACAACAAAATCATCCGGAATGCAAGCAATCCGGAGAAAAATTTTTCCCGGATATTCTGAAAAAAACAAAAAATTCTTCCGTGACAGAAATTCTCCATCACGAAAGAATTTTAAAATTTTTTAATTTTGATAAATTAGCCGTTGCCGTTCAGGAATCTATAGAATTCCGCTTTGCTCTGGCATTTCTCCAAAGCGGCGGTTTCATTGACGATTCCTCTCTTGACATACCGTGCTAATTCCTGGTCAAGACACATCATGCCATGTTGTTTACCGGACTGAATCGCGGATAGTAACATGTGGGTCTTGCCGTCACGGATCATAGCGGCGCAGGCGTCCGTTACATTCAGAATTTCCATGCAGGCAACACGTCCCTTGCCGTCCATTCTCGGCAGAAGTGTCTGGGAAACAACGCCGACCAGGTTATTGGCAAGCTGTGTACGGATCTGTCCCTGTTGGTGCTCCGGATATACGTCAATAATACGATCAATGGTATCTGCGGCGGAAGTTGTATGCAGTGTGGATAATACTAAGTGTCCGGTTTCAGCAGCCGTAACGGCAGCACTGATCGTCTCAAAGTCACGCATCTCACCTACAAGAATGACATCCGGGTCTTCACGGAGTGCGGCACGGAGTGCGGCGGCAAAGTCCGGAACGTCATCGCCGACTTCTCTCTGATTCACCATGCAGAGTTTATGCTGATGGATGTACTCAATCGGATCTTCAATTGTGATGACGTGCGCACTTCTGTGCACATTGATATAATCAATCATACCTGCCAACGTGGTGGATTTACCAGAGCCGGTCGGACCTGTTACCAGGATCAGCCCACGGGGACGCATGGCAAAATCCGCAAGAACCGGCGGAAGATCCAGATCATCCAGTGTCGGAATGTCATTTCTCAGCAGACGGATGGCAATTGCTGTATGTCCTCTCTGAAAATACACGTTCACACGGTGACGATAGCCGGCATTGGTCTGGAATGAAAAGTCTGTATCCACATGTCTGCGGACACTTGCCATCTGCATGTCATTTGTCATCTGGTTGACAATGGACATTACTTCTTCTTCATCAAGCTCCGGATATTTGGTCATTTTGCGGAGCGCACCATTCAATCTTACGATCGGATTAATGCCGTAAGTGAAGTGCAGGTCTGAACAGCCGATGGCACGGGCTTCATTCAGAATCTGGTTAATTTCGATAGCCAAACAAAATTCCTCCTGACTTAAAAATTTTATTATAATTAATTATACAGCATAAGTTACACGCACAAGCTCATCCATGGAAGTAACGCCTTTCTGTACCAGTTCTGAAACGTTGTCACGGAGTAGCTTTGTACCGTTTTCACGGGCTTTTTCTTCAATTTCTTCTTTACTGCCGCTACGTGCCACAATCGTGGAAATCCCAGCAGTGCAGTGAATGATTTCATGAATTGCCGTTCTGCCCCGATAGCCCGTGCCATTGCATTCCGGACAGCCCTGTGCTTCATAAACCGGAATCGGTGAATAAATATCTTCCAGTTTCATGAGCTTGTTCTCGTCCTCGTCAGAATATCTCTGAACTTTGCATTTCGGACAGAGCACTTTGACAAGTCGCTGCGCAATAACACCGATCAGAGAAGTTGCAACCATGTACGGCGCAACGCCCATGTCAACCAGACGCACAATCGTAGATGCAGCATCATTTGTATGCAGTGTAGATAATACTAAGTGTCCCGTGATAGCGGCTCTGATGCCGATGTCGGCAGTTTCGGAGTCACGCATCTCACCAATCATGACAATATCCGGGTCCTGACGGAGGATAGAACGCAGTGCGGCGGCGAATGTCATACCAGTTTTTGCATTTACCTGTACTTGGTTAATACCATCAATGGCTTTTTCGACCGGATCTTCTACTGTGATGACGTTAACATGCGGTTTTGCCAATTCACCAAGCGCCGCATACAGCGTCGTAGTTTTACCAGAACCAGTAGGACCGGTTACCAGGATAACGCCATGCGGACATTTAATCATGGATTCAAACAGCGTATAGTTATAATCCGACATACCAAGATCTGTGATCTTACGCAGTGCGATATTACCCGTGGACAAGATACGAATAACGATCTTTTCGCCGTTGACCATCGGGAGCGAAGATACACGGACGTCCAGTGTCGTACCATCAACGACTTGCGTGAAACGACCGTCCTGCGGAATACGCTTCTCAGCAATGTTCATGCCGGAAATCAGTTTCAGACGAGTTGCTAACGCAGTATGCACCACGTTGGAGACATTCATCAGTTCTACTAAGTCACCATTTACACGAATCCGAATTCTGGTATATGTCTTGAACGGCTCAATATGAATATCCGTCGCATCCGCTCTGTAGGAGTTTTCCACAATCGTCGTTGCAAGTTTTACAATCGGCGCACTCTCGACTCTGTCTCTGGAGTCATCATCCTCCACATCATTCTGTCTGAGCTGCGAAATACCTTCCAGAACGCTGTCTACGTTCTCCATAGAATACATATTACCGATTGCTTTATTAATCGCTGATTTCGTTGCCAGTACCGGAATCGTGTCCATACCGGTCTGCATCTTGATATCTTCCAGAATATTGAAGTTAATCGGGTCGTCCGTGGCGACTGTCAGTCTGCGTCCTTGGATATTAATTGCAATGACCGTATATTTCTTGGCAAGTGTTTCCGGAATTCTGCGGACAGCGTCTTCATCAATGTCAATATTGCCCAGATCCACATACGGCACACGCAATTTTGCTGCCAGTGCCTTAGACAGGCTGACTTCAGAAATAAATCCTAATTCTACAACAGTTTCACCAAAACGCTTGCCGCCGTTTTCTTTCTGTGCTGTGAGAACCTGCTGCAACTGTTCGGCTGTGATTAACTTCTGTTCTACAAGATAATCACCAATACGAATATTTCTCATAAAACTGAAACCTCCAAATATAAAATTTTAAATAATATTTTACTTGTCAAACCTGGTAAGCTATGTTATAATTATAATATATACCAATCTCAAATCTATCATTATCAAGGAGGGCATTTTCATGCTTCACAATGAATTTATGGAACTTCCGTTCTATCTCATGTTTTACCTCATTGTTTTTTTCTATGGAATTTGTATCGGCAGTTTTCTGAATGTTGTAATTTTCCGTCTGCCGAAAAATGAATCACTGATCAAACGTTCCTCGCATTGTATGACCTGCGGCACAAAAATCCGTGCGAGGGATAATATTCCGGTTCTTAGCTGGATGCTGCTCAAAGGCAAATGCCGCAGCTGCGGTGAACCTATCTCAAAACGCTATCCAATTGTGGAATCCCTGAATTGTGTCATTTATTTAATCACTGTCACTGTTCTGGATTTCAGCCTGCAAAGCATTCTGTACTGCTTTTTCTTCTCAGCACTGCTCTGTATTGCTTTCATCGACTGGGACACAATGGAAATGGATCTGCGGTTATTAATCTTTATTGCTGTGCTTGCCGTTCCGGATCTGGTGCTTTCTGTGCTTGCGCTGACTGCTCCCGAATTATTTCAGAACTTGCCGCATTTTGTCACAGATCAGTCTTTGGCTTTGAGTTCCCATCTGATTGGCTTGCTTTGTATTGCCCTGCCGTTTTTCCTGATCGGTGAAATCAGTATCCCGATCATTAAGAAAAAATTCGGAGAGCGTTTCCGTGCCATTGAACTCGGTGATACGGTTCTGATGGCTGCCGGAGGATTATTAATCGGCTGGAAAGCTGTTTTAGTATCTGCATTTTTGGGAATTATCATTGCCGGCGTTTGCGGCATGATTCTCAAGAAACGTGGCGGAGAATCCAAATTTGCATTTGGTCCTTATCTTGCAATGGGTCTGTTCCTGGGAACACTGTTCGGGAATCAGCTCTTTGACTGGTACATAGCATGGGTGACATATGATCCCTACGCAATACCTACATGATGGCAATCGCAACCGGCAGCAGGAGCAATCTCCCGACTGCCGGTTTTTGCGGATTGCAAAATTTTTTTGATTACTTGGGTGTTGTATCGATTTCAGAGCCGTAAGAATAAATAAACGTGTAGGCGCTGTTGTCGCCAGGTTCATATTTACAGCGTGCAAAGATATTTGTATATTCAGGAGAAACTAAAGTTCCTGATCCTCTGTCAACAAATGCGTTTTCCATGATCGGATTGCCAGCGGGATCTTTCTTGGGTGTGATCCCGTCCGCTTCCATTGCCTGCACCTTGTCGACACAATAATAAACACCTTTTACCGCAGAACTGGAGCCGAATACCTGATTGACCCAAGGCATTGTCATGGTAGATACAAAAGAATATTCTGTTTTGGGGCTGTCCACTGTGCTTCTGTGTGTGGTTGCCTTGATCGTGAATGCTGTATTGGACGGGCTCAAGCACTTATCAACTTCAATTGTATTCCCGGAACTACCATCAAGACTCCAGGCATCAAATTCTTCTACTGTGGCATAACTGCCGGGCTTGATTTCAAAATCATAGGTATCATAATAAGACTTGTTTACAGCATATTCCTGATACGTCGGAGCTGAAGCAGAGATACTTCCCAGATCATCCACTGTATATGTCCATTTGCTGATTTTTCCGATCGTTCCGCTGTTGTCAATTTGAAGAACATGAAATGTTCCCTTTGCGTAATCCGGACTGTTCACATTGCTTTTTGCTCTGACAACACCTCCGTAGTAAGTTTTAGCAAAATCTTCCACAGCAGCCTTTCTTCCGGTATCATCATATGTTGTGCATACAATACGACTGTATTCTGCTGTAGAAAGTTCACCCTCGATAAAACGACTGATATTCGTCACGGCAGCACTGCCATTCTCCTGGATTTCTGTCATGACTGTTGTTTTGTAGACAGGCATCATCACAGAAGTAGCAGCCAGGAGAATAATGCTGAAAATCGCAATGACCACGATCAGCTCTATCAGCGTAAAACCCTTTAATTTCTTTGATTTCATGACACTTCCTCCTTAAGGTGCAGGTTCGATCCTGTAAAAGTCAAGATCTGCGTCCAGTCCTGAACCTGTATCACGGTTGGAACGGGAAGCCATGCAGGATGTGTCGTACTTCTTGGCATTCACAGTATACTCTTTTGCACCATACTTCACCTGGAATGTCACTTCTTCAGCGACAGGAGCGGTTTCCACTGTGCCCCCTTCGTCATCATAAAGGACAGTATTATTCTGGATTGCCGCCGCAGGTGCTTCTGCGGCGATTTTGTTATTGACATGATTGGAATTTTTGAGCAGATTCATAGCAACCTGTGTCATTCTTACCATGATAAGCGTAGCAATGCTGAAAACAGCCATTGCAATGATACACTCAATCAGAGTCATGCCTTTGAGTTTTTTATTGTGTTTTCTGAAAATTCTGTTCATTTCAAAGCACTCCTCCTATGATTAATAATAATTGTAATACAACGGCGTGAGACTCTGGAAGACTTCCTTTGTGCCTTCGCCTTCTCCTTCGCCCTCGCCTTCTCCTTCGCCCTCGCCTTCTCCTTCCTTAGGCAGAGTGACATACATCATGCCCCATGTGTTACCTACAACAATATCCTTGCAGATCAGCTGACCGATGACACCGCAGTCCCCGTTGGAAAATTTATCTGTTACAATGGCATTGCTGGCATCATCATACTGTGTATAAGTCGTACCGGCAGGCATTTTCGTACCGGAAGCTTGCTGATCAAATTTCAGACCTTGTGCACGGAAATGTGCTGTTGTTACAGTACCATTCAAAGCAGTATAGGTTGCTCCTTCCGCACTATAAATAATAACATTGGGATAATATTCACTTGCCTCGTTGGGCTGTACTTCGTAAACATCCAACGGCGTACCATTTTTAATTTTTTCCCGGTAGGATTTTGTCCAGAGTCCGCCATTGCCGTTTAATGTCATAGTATTGTCAATAAAAAAGTACACTGTAGAAGTATCTTCTACAACAATTTCACAACCATTGTTAAGAGAGAAACTGTCTATTTCAATAATCAGTGGCGTCGTTGCCTTTACATAAAAACTATTTGCCCAGCTTCCCTGTAAAGTGCAGGAATTTTCAATCAGATAATATCCATTATATGGATCAGATGGATCATTTATCTTAGAAGGAGGTGCACTATTGGTATAAGTTACACTTGGCTTTGTCAATGTCGCTTCCATATCATCAATACTCTGTGGATAACTTGCGACAGTAGAAATCTTGATAATCTTGCTTTTCAGTGTTGTATCATCAAAACCGTCAGGATAAATCGGCTGACCATATTCATCCGCAATATTATATGGCTCAAATGTTACACCAGGATCAATTGGGACATAATCTGTCAGTATTTGGCTGCCGCTCATGTCTACGATTGAAACTTTACTCATATCACAGTTGACATTTGCATTATTTTCAAACTTGTTTACACGGATTTCAGAGCAAGTGATTGTATCATTGTTGACAATCTCATAAGCAAACAGCTTGTTTGCCTGCACAAGACCGAAATCATGGCTTCCTTGGGTTGAACCATTATTATTTTCAAGTCTGTTCGTACAGATATCACCTGTTACAATCAGTTCACCAGTAGTCACAATTTTCTCCGCATACACATTTCCATCTACTTTCAGAACTACCTTATCAGGAATCGTCAGCGTGCCACCGACTACAAGATCTCCGCCAACATAGACATCACAGGAATTATTTGTTGGATTTCCTTCCGGACTGGTAATAGATAAATCACCATCCATGCGCACATCATTTTCAAACGTAATTACATTACTGTTGTTATTGCGGATGATATTCAGACTTCCTTTGGAATAATAATTACCAAATTTGTAATGTTCATGCTTGTTGCCGTTTGCGTCCATGATTGTCTTGTCAACCCATTCATACAAATCTGATCTTTTCCCGCCGTTATCAACAGAACTTGTTGCAGTGGAATCAAATGTGTACACATCACCTTTCACATGAAGCCCGCCGGTTGTAATATCAATTTTGCCTGCATAGAGATTAATTGGTGTGGTATCACTTCCAATATTAATATCCTGATAATTGCCGACATTAAATGTACCGCCGACATACACACAAGGAACCTGATAGCAGTCTGTTTCCAGATTGCTTGCCCAGTTGTTCTTTAAGTTTTCATGGTAGTCAAAAACTGCACCATTATTAAATGTGAGATCGCCCTCCACAGCAAAGAAATCGCCCAATTTTGTAAATATGGGATGCGCCTGTGTGGAAGCATAGAGACTACCTTTTACATAAAAAGGCGCTTCAATAATGGTTGTGTTCTCCAATTTGTAAGTTTTGGAACCGTCTGTATTCAGACCAATCTCCGTACCGCCGGCAACAAAACCGCTCGTACCGATATTGTCATTATCACCCAGACCACCATAAGCGACGAATGCGCCACCACCGCCAGAAGAACCGCCAGGACTGCTGGTCGCAACACTATCATCCGCCATATACGCACAATATGTCACGCCCTCACCGGTGCTTGCCATGTAAGCTTCTGCCTTGATTTCGTAGACAGACCCATCTACCCAGTCTTTTTTCTTGGAATTATAGACGGATTTCTGCTCTGCAAGTGAAATCGTCACCGGCACTTTCAGTCCGTCACTGCCCTCAACTTCAATGCTGATGCTGCTGCCTGTGCTAAGCTTGCTGATTTGCTCATTCAGACCGCCGGCAACGCCCTTATCTACGTCATTGATCGCCTGAATGACGGAATCAAGCGCAGCCTTAGCATTTGCCTTTGTCTGCTCTCTTTGGTAGTTTCTGTAAGCTCTCTTGTTGGCAGTCGATGCCAGCGCAAGCGTTGCCGCCAGAAACACAATCAGCACCATCATGACAGAAACGACCGTGAACAACACCGTGCCTTTTAATTTTTTCGGAGTTGTTTTCTTCATCTTCCTGACCACCTTTCTGTTGTCTCTGTTGTCTTCATTCACAAAAATTGCGGGATCAGCTAAAATCCGGTTCGTCAATCGGCATTGCATTGTAGAATGTGAGACTCAATGTGAGTTCACTTTTGCCATCGCCATTGTCCGTAACCTCACGCTGTGTTGTTGTCACATTACCTTCTTCATCTGTAGATTCGACAGTTTCCATACGGGTCTGTCCCTTGCCGAATGTATAGTCTGCAATATCAACGGATGTCACACGGATTGCATTTTCGTCTTCTTTGATTTTGTCCAGGAATAATGCCAGATTTTCTCTGGAACCTCTTACAGTCAGATCAAGTGTATTGGTCATAACTTCTGCGGTTTCTTTCTGAGAAAGTGTATTGCTTTCTTTGAGCAGGTCAGATACCTGCTGTTCATATTTGCCATTGATATCAGCATTCTCTAACAGAGAGTATGTCAGCACATTAGGCGTATAATAGTAATAATCTAGTGTCTGGGAAGCAATACCGCTTGTTGCAAAACTGGAAACTTCCAGCTCACATTCATCAATCATGGGCTGTACATACTGATCCAGAATGTAATTCGCTTTTAGATTATCAAATGTGTCATTCACAGGCTCGAATACACTGTTAACGAACAGTTCTGCGGTCTTCTCCGCCTCGCTTGCTTCTTTCTTGATATTTTCTTCCAAAGTAGGGATCTGCTGTAATTTTGCATCAATGCCCTCCCACTCGGTCTTGGTTGCCTCATAATCATCTCTGTCAGCCACAAGTTTGTTATACTTCGGACGGATCAGTGCAAAAAATCCGGCTGCCAGAATAATAATTGCGGTCATAATGACAAGAATCATCTTGTCTCTGTAACTCATTTCACGCATCATGATGTAAAATACCCCCTTTATTCAGCAGCCGGCTCAGCGTCTGCTGTTGTTTCTTCCGGAACAGTTTCTTCTACAATTTCAGGCAGTTCCTCCGGCAGCATGGTCAGTGTCAGATTGAAAGAAACGATTTTATTTGTGTTATTAGAACCCTCTGCACTGACAGTGCCTGCGACTGCATAACCATCATATGTAACGGAAGAAAACATACGATTATCCTGCTCAGACGCTTCCTCGCCGTAAGTCTCATAGAGATACTGTACCAGATTGGACGGATATTTTTGCGTGAACTCTTCCGATGTTTCAATCATCACCGGAACAACCAGGACGCCATTATCATAAGAAACGGAAATTGTCGGACTCTCGCTTGTACCATCTGTTTGACTCATCACTGTCTCAACAGCTTCATCAATCGCATCATAGACGGCAATATCCACAACAGGCAGTGTCTTATAAGCATCACTGGCACTATTGATATTATCTGCATAGGTACGGACAACATCTTTCATTACTTGCAAATCTTCATAATGCTGTAATTTTGCTGCTGTTTCGGGAGACTCAATCTCAGCCCGGAGGTTTGCTGTATCTTTTTTATAATTGCCGTCCATCACAGCCAGAACGCCGAATGCCGCTGCTACAACAATTGCACTCAGACCGATACCGACACCGGCAATGACTGCAAATGAACCGTTATCCTGTACTTTTCCGGCAACACCTGCCTCCGCCATACTGGTCTCTAACAGGTTAATATATTCTGTGAGTTTGTCACGCTTGAACATTGCACCAATGGCATTGGCATAAACTGCAAACTCCAGTTTTTCTGTGCCATGGATCTGTGCAGGCATGGCAAGTCGGGTCGATGTGATTTCGTCTTTTTTCAGCACTTCTTCCAGTCTGTTGTACAGATCCGGAGAGGCATTCAGATCACCATAGAATACAACATTGTAAATTTCTTCCGAACCACGGATTCTTGCAAACTGGAGCATACGCCCGATGTTCTCGTTGACTGCCTCATAGATATAGTCGTCCGGATTGTCATAGTCTTCCGGATCAATCGGCGCAAAACGTGAGAACGAAAGTTCACTTTCTTCATACAGGTTCAAGCTGATGAAATCCTTGTCAATCTGTACAGCCAGAAGCGGCATTTTTGCCTTGTTCTTGGCATCTGCAAGCAACACTTTGGTGATAGCATTACAACCAATCATAACAGACTTGAGTGTAATACCGAGCATACGGAAAATAGCTCTATAACTGTCAATGACGTCACGGGGACATGCCGTTGCAAGAATTTTCTGCATTTTTTCGCCGTTGGCATCCTGTTGCGGTTCACCTACAATTGTATAGCCTACAGCGTAGGAATCATCAATGTTGAGCTGATTGCTCAGTTCCAGACGGACGCTTTTCATGAATTCCGATTCTTTGGGATTCGGCGGGATCATGAGTTCCTTGAAGACAGTCTGGTTTGAGGAAATTGAAATAATAGCCTCTTTGTCGGCGATATTCGCCGCTTTCATAGTCTTGATGATTTGGGCAACAACACGGTTCGGATCGTTGACGTGTCCGTTGACAATGAGCGCCTCGTCGAGTTTAATCTCTGCTGCATTGGTCACACGGATCTTGTTGCCGCTTTCTGTACCCTTCACAAACCGGATACTTCTGTCAGTAATATCAAATGAAAGCATTTAAGTTTCCACCTCTCTTAAAATTTCTTAGAAATCTGCATAAAATTATAAATAATTTATTATTAATTATAATTATGCAGCAATCGCATCGAATGAGCCATAGAGTGCCGGGAAGATAGATGCCAATAACAAGCCGACTGCCACACCCATGATAATGATCATCACCGGTTCGAGCATTCCAACCAGACGACCAACGGCAGAGTCTGCTTCTTCGTCGTAGTAGTCAGCCGTTTTGCTCAGGATGGTATCCAATGCACCGGCTTCTTCACCGACATAGATAATGGAGCAGAACATGGAGTCAAAAATTTCGGTTCTCTGAATTGCAGCAGAGAGCGTTTCGCCCTGTTTTACTTCATCAATGACATTTTCGAAACACTCACTGATATAGAGATTGCCTAAAATATCAGAAGATCTTCTCAGACAGTCCACCATCGGAATACCAGAAGAATACAGAGAGGAAAGTGTGCTTGCAAAACGTGCGGTGTAGACTTTTACAACCAATGGGCCAAATCCTGGACCCTTGATAATGAGTTTATCCCATTTGAGACGGGTGCTCGGAATTTTCATAATGTACATGAAAGCAAAGATAATACCAATGACAACGATCACATAAATATACCAGTATTGAATCAAGGAGTCACTGAATCCCATCATGACTTTGGTCAGCGCCGGCATGGCATCTGGGTCTTCATACATGCCTGCAAATGTCGGCATGATGAAAGCGAACATGAAGATAACAATGACAATACAGAGTACGCCTAAGATAATCGGGTAAGTGATGGCGCCCTTGATGGTGTTGTTCATTTTGTTCTGTTTTTGGTAATAATCCGACAAATCCTGTGAAATTGTGTCCAGCGAACCAGAAGTTTCACCTGCGGCAATCATGGAAATCATGAATTCCGGGAAAACGCCTCTGTACTGTGCAAGGGAATCAGAGAATGACTCACCTTTCTGAACGCTTTCATAAACGCTCTGCCAGAGTTCCTTTGCGTCCTCGGTCGGCTGCTCCTTGCTGAGGATGTCCAAAGCCTTAACGAGCGTCAGACCGGAAGTCAGCATTGCTGCAAGCTGTCTGCAGTTAAACGCCAGGTCTTTGGTGCTGAATTTCTTAATTGTCTTTTTCTTTTCGATGTCTTTTTCCTCGTACTTGGTAACTGTCAGACCTTTTTCCTTGGCTTTTGCCGCAAATTCTCTTGCGTCCTCAGCGTTGATAGTACCCTTGACCTGCTTACCCGCAGCAGTGGTTGCAACGTAGGAAAAACTTTTCATTCGACCACCTCCAATAAAATTTGGTTTGTATTTGCAAGAATATTTCAGCATAATACTCCAGTATCTTAATTATAACATTGAAAGACAAAAAATGCAACTGTATTTTTTCATAAATAGAGAAAATTTTTTTAGAAATTTTCACTAAACGAACACAAAAG
>CAMWWG010000006.1 GCA_947177935.1 uncultured Ruminococcus sp.
TTGACATTCTCCACAAATTGTGCTAAAATAATGACAATAAAACTTAAGCTTATTTTTTATGAATTTATTATTATATCCGGAAAGGAGTTTATTATCATGCGTTATCAGAAAAATTTTAAAAAAATTAAAAATTTAACTGCACTCTGTACATTGTGCCTGACCGTCTCCGCAGGTATGGGAGGATTGTCTGCCATCCCTGCCGGTGCTGTGAATCTGTCGTCCGGCAATGCTGTGCAGAATCAGGAGGCCAATGATCTTCAGGCACTCGCCGGGCAGGTCGTGGATCTGGTCAACCAGGAACGTGCCAAAGCCGGTCTGCCAGGTTTGCGGAGTGTCTCCGTCCTGGATGCCTGTGCGGAAAAACGTTCGGAGGAACTCGTCAGCACGTTTTCCCATACGAGACCTGACGGGACGAATTGCGCCACGGTTCTGAATGAGTATGGCGTTACCTGGAGAACATCCGGGGAAAACATCGCTTACGGCTATCCGGATCCGGAATCCGTCATGACAGGATGGATGAATTCCGCTGGACATCGGGCAAACATTCTGAGCGAAAATTTTGATGCTATCGGCGTGGGCGTTGTTTCCCGGAACGGTGTTCTCTATTGGACACAGGTCTTTGCCGGGGGAATTTCTGAGAACGGGACGACATCGGAACAAAAACCAGAGCAGAAACCGGAACAGAAGCCGGATCAGCTCCCGGATCAAGATCAGAATCTGCGTCCGGATTTCGGCAACTGGCAGGAAATTTTGGAAAATCTCTTCCAACGTCCGCAGGAGAATCTTCCGGAGGATGCTGTTCCCTCACAGCCCACGGATCAACCCTGCATCGGGGAAGAATGCCAGGTGATGGAAAATCCGACATTCCAGGATTTTCTTTCCGGTTTGCAGTCTCAGTGCAAGGACGGGACTTGCAAGATACAAGTACTGACGCCGGATTCCCTGAATTCCATGAACTCTCAGAATTCCTGTAAATCCTGAAAAAAATGAACAGCAGGCAGACAGCTCCGGTTGTCTGCCTGCTTGCATTGACAGGAATTTTTGAATCCTGCCTGGAAAGCTATTGACAAAATTTTTAAATTATGCTAAAATAAACATGTAACTTGAAATTAAAATGACATGAAGATTCAAGTACATAAATTTTTTTAGGAGGTTTTCGCAATGGCTTTAGAAGGCGCACTGACCACAAATCAGAAAGTGCTCGACTGGGTACAGGAAATGGTTGACCTGTGCAAACCTGACAAGGTTGTCTGGATTGACGGCTCTCAGGAACAGCTTGACGCACTTACAAAAGAGGTAACTTCTCTCCCGGACGGCGATCCTAACAAGATGTATCATCTGAATGAGGAAGAACTCCCTGGTTGTCTCTATCACAGAACAGCTGTCAATGACGTTGCCCGTGTAGAAGACAGGACTTTCATCTGCACAAAGACAAAAGAGGACGCAGGTCCGACAAATAACTGGATGGATCCCCAGGAAATGTATGCAAAGTTAAGACCTATGTATGATGGTGTCATGAAAGGACAGACAATGTATGTCATTCCTTATTCCATGGGTCCTGTTGCATCTCCGATTTCCAAAGTCGGCGTAGAACTGACAGACTCTATCTATGTTGTTCTGAACATGAACATCATGACCAGAATGGGCAAGGCTGCATTCGACAAGCTCGGCGATTCCAACGACTTCGTAAGAGGTCTGCATTCCAAAGCACAGGTTGATCCGGAGAACAGATATATTGTTCAGTTCCCGGAGGATAATACAATCTGGTCAATTAACTCTGCATACGGCGGCAATGTTATCTTGTCCAAGAAATGCTTTGCTTTAAGAATTGCATCCTTCCAGGGCAAGAACGAAGGCTGGATGGCAGAACATATGCTGATCCTCGGCGTACAGAAACCGGACGGCGATACAAAATATGTCTGCGCAGCATTCCCGTCTGCCTGCGGCAAAACCAATCTGGCAATGTTAATCCCGCCGGAGGGTTATCTCAAGAATGGCTACAAGGTCTTCACAGTCGGTGATGATATTGCATGGCTGAAACCCGGTGAGGATGGCAGACTTTACGCAATTAATCCGGAAAATGGCTTCTTCGGCGTTGCACCGGGTACAAACGAAAAGTCCAACTACAATGCACTGGCATCTACCAAGAAAAATGCGATCTTTACGAATGTTGCATTGAATAATGATGATAACACAGTATGGTGGGAGAAACTCACCAAGAATCCGCCTAAGAATGCAACCGAGTGGACAGGCAACGTCGTAGACGGCGAGACATACACCGCAGAGGGCAACAAATTGGCACATCCGAATTCCAGATTTACAGCACCGGCACAGAATTGTCCTTGTCTGTCTCCGGAATTCGACAATCCGCAGGGCGTTCCGGTATCTGCTATTGTATTCGGCGGCAGACGTGCATCTACAACACCGCTGGTATATCAGTCCTTTGACTGGACACATGGTACTTATATGGGTTCTGCTGTATCTTCTGAGACAACAGCAGCCGCTACCGGTGCAGTCGGCGTTCTCCGTCATGACCCGATGGCAATGAAGCCGTTCATCGGTTACAATGTCGGCGATTACTGGGCACACTGGCTTGAAATGGGCGACATTCTCGGCGACAAAGCACCGAAGATCTTCAACGTGAACTGGTTCAAGCAGGACGAGAACGGTAACTTTATCTGGCCTGGTTTCGGTGACAACATGAGAGTTCTTGACTGGATTATCAAGCGCTGTGAGGGCGAAGTGGATGCGGTTGAGACGGCAATTGGTTATCTGCCGAAGAAAGAAGACATCAATCTTGAGGGCATTGAGAACGAAGTGACACCGGAAATCCTTGACAAGCTCCTTGAAGTTGACAAAGAACTCTGGACAAAAGAGATCGCTGAAATGCGCAGATATTATGATGATGATATCGCTGCAAAGGGCGGACGTGTACCGCAGGCACTGCGTGACACACTGGACAAGATCGAATCCCGTCTGAATGCGTAATTTGATTTTAAATTGAAAATTTTTTAGAAAATCAAGACTGTTCTCCTGTTTTCAGGCAGGAGGACAGTTTTTTTTGTGAAAAATGCTGATTTCTGGATTGCGGATTTGGATAATTATCACAAAAAAGCAAGAAACGATTGCAATTTTTCCGGATGTATGTTATAATAAACATAATAAAATTTGGATGCCTGGCATTCATGCAGGTATCTACACAAAGGAGGTTAGAAGAATATAGACAAATGCGGACAGAAGTTGACAAATGCGTAAAGTCCGAAGATGCCAGAAATTCCATGGCATAGTTTGTGCTGACTTGATAGCAGGCGGAACTGCGGAACTTAAGCCCTTGCCGGCTGAAATATTACGGCATAACAATAGGATAGTACCTTGTGGGGGCAGTTGGTCAATGGTAAAGACCCGAAAACCAAGGGCAAAGATACTTTTCATGATTTTAATGATTTTATTTTTAAGAAAGGAGTAGCTACTCAAGAAAAATTTTTATTTACAAAATTGCAAAAACCACGCAATTATAAAATTGTAAATAGGTACCGTGGGCTACACGGGAATTTACGCCTGTGGACTGTACAGGAACTTGTGAGTAGATTGTGACTTGTCATCATCAAAAGCATACAGGGTGAAGCAGGAATTTTCTTGATATGGGCATATTTGTCCATATTTTAAGTAGCAGTAGAAATTCATGGCACAGAAAACTTGCTACAGCTGTGGTGCAAGACTTGCAAATAACCAGGTCAGCTGTAAAAACTGCGGCGCACATCAGTGGCGCAAAGGCACGGACAAAATGAACATTGACAAGCTCAAGGAACTGGCGGATGAAGAATATCGTCAGGGCAGACTTGGCAACACCGAAGAACACAACCGCCACATGGAAAAATCCATGTTCCTGTATTCGATTATTGTAGAAAAAATCACGTACATGGCACCAAAACTGGAGTCCATTGATCCTATGGAGCGGTGCATTCACATGCTCGAATATATCTTGATGCAGGAGCGCCGTGCAAGCTTCATCGGTGACGAAAGAAGACAGGCACGTTACAGAGAGCTGATGGAGAAGATCAAGAACGCAAAGGACAATCTTGTCTATGAGCAGATGGAAAAGGCACACACAAGTGAGAAAGTCAAGCAAAAAGAAGCAGAACAGGCAGCGGCAGAAGCCATTCAGGCAACAGAACAGACAATTTCTGCAGAATCCGCTGCACCAGTAGTTCAGCCTGTTCCTGCACCCGCACCTGCACCCGTCCGGGATGCTTTGGATGATCTGGTGGACTATGCACTATTCATCGTTGAGGGCATGGACGAAATGGGCAGCTGGACATTCCTCGGCAAGCCGAGAACGAAGAATTACATGGCAAGTATGCTCGGATTCCTGCGTGACATCAAGGGACGCATGGACACGCTGGAACAGAAAGAGAAAGATGTTCTCCTGCATGTGATGTTCCAGGTAGCGGACAGCTACAAGAACGGTACCTATCCGTTCCCGCAGAATCCGGACAGAGCGATTGCATGGCACAAGGAAGCATCCGACAGAGGGCTTGTGCTGTCTCATCTTGCCATTGGTGAGATCTATCTCAACGGTAGCGGTGGCATGAGAGCACAGCCGGAAAAAGCACTGGAATGGTATCAGAAAGCACTGGATGCCAATAGTTCTGAGAAGATTAACGAATATGCAAAGGATGCCATCGAGCATATCCGGTATACCATGAATAATTAATTTTAATTTAATGTAGTAATACTTCCGGATCTGGAAAGTTCCGGAAGTATTTTTAAAATATTTTAAATTATAAAAAATTATTTTTATATTTTTTGAGGAGTGTTCTACATGACTGAAAAAGAAAAATTATTATCTGGAAAACTCTATGACAGTTCTGACCCGGAATTAGTTCACATGCGGGAAAAGGCACACCGTCTGTCAATGGATTATAATCAGCTCCCTGAAACAGAAATTCGGAAACGCAATGTCATCCTCCGGGAGCTGCTCCCACATGCCGGAAAGGATCTCTATCTGCAATCGCCGATTCAGTTTGATTACGGGGAATTTACCACATTCGGCGACCGGTGCTATGCTAATTTTAATTTAGTCATCCTGGATTGTGCGCCTGTCCAGATCGGCAATGATGTATTCATCGGCGCTAACTGCACGATTGCAACACCGATGCACCCATTTCTTCCCGGAGAAAAAAACATGCAGTATCGTCCGGACGGTTCTGTGTTCAATCTGGAATACGCAAAGCCTGTTATCATCCGTGACAACTGTTGGATTGCCTGCAATGTGACGATCTGCGGCGGCGTGACCATCGGGGCAGGAACGATTATCGGCGCAGGGAGCGTTGTCACCAGGGATATCCCCCCGAATGTCCTCGCCGCCGGGAATCCCTGCCGGGTCATCCGGGAAATCACAGAAGAAGACAGCATCCGGAATCTGGATTTAATTTAAATCAATAAATAATTGGATATTATTTAATAATGACTGAAAGTTTTAGTTCCGGATCTATATCCGGATCTAATTCAGAATTAAAATTTTCATGTTCTAATAAATCCTGCATTCCGATGACATCTGCTTTCGCCTGGTTCATTTCTGAAACTGCCGCATGACATTCCCGGAGAATCTCTTTTTGCAGAATTTCCCGGAGTTCCGGACTGCTGTCTTTGGTCTTGATTGTGATTTCATAATTTAGTTTCTGGTTTTTTATGGTCTTTTTCAGTTTGCAGGAGGATATGAAAATATTCTGTGCGCCGTCCGGTGTGGCAAGCGTCATCGTGAAATTCCCGGCATTCCGCCGAAGCCAGTACATTCCCTTTGCGGCAGCATCCGATAATTCCCTGCAAGTGCCGTCCTGATGAAGAAATACCAGCGCCGGATAATCCTGAGATTCTTTCTGCATTGGAATTAGTGCAGTTTCCCGGAATCCGTGCCATTCGGCAAGTGCCATGGACAACTCTGTGGAACTGAGCAAGCCATTCTGTTCGGACATCCGGATCATGTGGACTGTCCCTGTGCTGTCGGGATTCTCAAAATAGACTGCCGGATCGGTATAGAGGATTTTGCAAGCCGGAGACAGCCCCTGTTCAAGTAATAAATTCTCTGTCTGTTTCAGTGTGCATGTGCCGTCCAAACATAATAATTCCGTGTGTCCGGTGAAAACTTTTCCGCCGTTGACGGCTTGTTCAAGCCGGAGGACTTCCGGAATGTCTGCGCCGGTAACGGCTCTTCCGGCATCCTGGTTAAATTCCTGCGTATAGAGCGTGAATATTTCGGACGCTCCGGGATTCTCTGAATTTCCGTCTTTTTCCGATTTGGTTGTCAGTCCGATTGCCTGGGTATAGACTCTGTCGGCAATGGATTCTGAACTGCATCCGGTCAGAAAAATGCATAAATACAGGCAGAAAATAAATTTAAATTTTTTAAGATATTTAAAAATATTTGTCATATAAAATTCTCCTGATCCTGCTTTGGAATGTTTCCGGTATTCTGTTTCCGGATGGATTTTGCAAATTGTCTGGTGCGGATGAATAACGGTACTAAAAATGCCAGTACCGGGAGCGCTGTGGAAGTGATCCCCTGTGTGATTCCGGGATTCAGAAACCATGCAAACAGAAGCATTCCGGCAAGAGATGCCGGAGCGGCGTATCGGTTCAGCGCCGGACACAGAACTTCTACCAGATGTCCCACGACACCCGTCTGCAAGGTGATATGCAGAATGAACAGCATCACGAAAACAAGAATATACAGCGCATCGGCTCTCTGCCCCTGTAATGGCTGTGAAAGTGTTGTCAGCATAAAGAACGGATAATCTGTGAATTGTGCTAATCTGCCGTTGACGGTAATGCTCAGGAACAGAATGAAAATACAAAATCCGGCTTTTGACAGCAAATAACTGTTCATTGCGGCATTTTTCCGGGTCTTTGCTTTATCTAATAAAACAAATGCTGTCACCAGTTCGCCGCTTAAAGAATTATAAATTTGAATCCCGTCCCAGAATCCGTTGCGTTCCAGAGCAATCCGGCTCAGGTCAATCCGTTTCCATGCGCCCAGAATCAGCACGGCAATGGATATTAAAAATAATCCCATGACAAACGGCGCAGATCTTGCCGTTGCACGAAGTCCGCAGGAACTTGTATATAAACAAGTGAGTGTAATCAGGACTGCTGCCGTGAATTTGCCGGATGTGGGGAGCAATTGTGCCGGCGCTACATCCCAGAGCTGTAAAAATCCCTGTGCACCCCATAACAGAAAAAACAGGATATAGCAGATTCCCAGAATTTTATGGGATTTTATCATTTTTTCAAATGATCCGGATTGTCTTGCCAGTGCCAGCATTGGCAGACATAACAGAATCTGCATCAGACATCCGGCGGCAATTCCAAGAATCTGACCTGTTCCGGACAATGCCGGGACACAGATCACTGACCATGCGCCGGATAATAGTAAAATACAAAATAACTGACCGGAATTGCTGAATTTGCTGAATTTATTTTTATTAAAATCTTGATTTAAGTTAATTCTGCTCATAGTATTCCTCCACCGTGAAATTCCCGGACTGCATTCTCCGGAAATTCACCCTTGTGGCAACGTCACGCATGGATCTTGCGACGAACGGTGCGAGCGGTACTGTTGCAGGAAAGCCGAAATTTTCCGTTGCGGCAAGATTGTATAGTGTCATCATTCCAAGCAGTCCGATCCCGAACAATCCCCACAATCCGCCGGCAATGATGAATAAAATTCTCAGAATCGTGATCTGTGCATTCAGATCCGGCGTCACAAATCCCGCAATGACGGAAATCGCAACCATTGTGAGCATAGGAGTGCTGATTAATCCAGATGAAACGGCGGCATCCCCGATAATTAATCCGGATACGATACTGACTGCACCGCCGACTGCTTTGGGCAGGCGCAGACCGGCTTCCCGGATAATTTCATACATGATTAATACAAAAATGCTCTCCACCGGGAGCGACAGCGGTGCGCCGGATTCTGCATCTGTCAGAATCAGCAGGAGCGTGCTGTTGAGCAATTCCGGATGGTGCATGGAAACGGCAATATAAAATGCCGGGAGCAGAACGGCAAGCAGGAATGCAAGATATTTGATCCAACGGCTGAATGCTGCGTAGAATGGTTTGTAATTATAATCATCCAGTGTCTGGAAGTTTTCAATAAATAATTTCGGAATCACAATCACGAACGGCGTTCCGTCTATGAATAGGGCAATTCTGCCCTCTAATAATTTGGAACACAGCACATCCGGTCTTTGCGTCAGGCTCACGCTGTCAAAAATACTTCCACGGCATTTCTCTAAAAATGCCTGTAAATAGCCGGTTGACAAGACGGTTTCCAGTTCGGACGATTCCAGTTCTTTCTTGATTTGTCTTAATAATTGCGGCGGTACACGGTCGGACAGATAACAAAGGCATATATCCGTCCGGCTCAGACTTCCCATCTGGGAGAGTTCAAACCGGAGCAAAGGCGTTTTCATTCTCCGGCGGAGCATGGACAGATTCGTGCGGATGGTTTCGACAAAGCCCTCCTGTGCGCCGAGAATGTTCTCCTCTCCGGAGGGTTCGCCGATGCTCCGTTTTTCATAACCCTGGACGCCAAATGCCAGGGCTTTGTTTTGTCCCTCAGCAAGCAGAATCACAAATCCGGAATGCAGTAACCTGAAAAAATCTCCGTAATTCCGGGCAACCGGTCTGTCCATAGAAAGCAGTAAATTATCCTGAATATGAGAAAATAATGCCTCGCAGGATAATTGACGGGGGATTTGCGTTAAAGGCTCGATAATTAAACTTGTAAGAATGGTTGTAGAGAACATTCCCTCACAGCCGCAGATGGCACAGGAGATGCCGCCGACGGTGATGGGATTAATTAACAGATCCGAACTGTTTCCGGCGATCTGCCGGACAAATGCAATAGATTCCTGGAGCGCCGGGGGGATTTCCTGTTTCTGATAATTTTGGTAATTCAACTGTTTTCACCCGCTTTGATTTATCATGATTTTTAAAATTATTTTTGCTTGTTTCTGCCGGATTATGCAGAAATGATTTCAGATATTTTTAATTTATTTAAATTCTTGTTGCTTTTCGTCAAATTATGTGTTATAATAAATTTGATTTAATTTCATTTAAAAATTTACAAGAAAGGGTGACTGTTATGAAACGCTGTGCCGCAGTTGCGCTGACTGCCTTGTTGCTGACAGGCTGTAGTATCGGAAAAACAGAATCAGAAGATCATGTGATTGATATTTCCAGTATCGGTATTCCTGATCCCTCACAGGAAACGACAGAACCGCCGTTCCGGGCAACCAGTGTGCATTTCGCCGCTGTCGGGGATAATCTGGTGTATTCTTATGTGTATCAAACGGCGCAGGAACACAATAATTCTAAAAAAAGGGATTATGATTTTCACTATTGCTATGAAAATATCGCTGACAGAATTGAAGAAGCGGATCTTGCATTTGTTAATATGGAAAGCATGATCTGCGGTGAGGGTTATGAAGTGACCGGCACAAAAATGAATTTCAATTCTCCCGTGGAACTGGGGAATGATTTGATTGATATCGGCTTTGATGTGTTCAATATCGGCAATAATCATATGCTTGACAAGGGCATGAATGCATTCGCTGCCAGTCTGGAATACTGGAAAGGACAGACCGAAGATCACGACGGAAAAATTGCCGTGATCGGGGGTTATCAGGATGAAGAAGATATGCAGGATTATCGGATTCTACGGTCTATGGGGCTTGATATCGGCTTTTTAGGGTATACGGAACACACAAACGGCTATCATCTTACGGAAGATTCTGATTTACAGATTATTTATACAGACAATGAAGAACTCATGCAACAGCAGATTCAGGAACTTTCAAAGCAGACGGACTGCGTGATCGTTTCTGCGCACTGGGGCGAGGAGGACACGCATGAAGTGTCGGATTCCGTCAGGGAACTGGCACAGAAATTCATTGACTGGGGTGCGGATGTCGTCATCGGGACAGGTTCGCATACGCTCCAGACGATGGAATATCTTACCAGGGCGGACGGTTCACAGGGCTTTGTGTTTTATTCGCTTGGGAATTTCATTTCCGGACAGACGGATAATTTCAATATGATCGGCGGACTGGGGAATTTTGAGATCTGCCGTGATACCGAGGGCGTTATCACAATTGAAAATGTGACGCTTACGCCGTTAATCACGCATTACGAAAAAGATATCACAGACGTCCGGATTTATCCGTATGAAGAATACACGGATAAATTAATTGAAAAGCATTATGTGCCGTATGCTCTGGGAGGTTCTGCCAAAACCTGGGATCGTGAGACGATTGACACCATCATTTCTGAAAATGTCCCGGCACAATTTCTGAGCACACCCATTCAGGAACACACAGAACCAGAATCCGAACCAGAATCCGGACTAGCATCGGAATCTGATTCCGAATAAAAATTTTTAATTTTATTTCTGGATTTTTTTGTAATGTGTAAAATTTTTCCCTTTTTATCCGCTTTTTTTGGAGAGTCTGTTATTTTTATCGTCAAATTGTACAAAGTTTGCACCTGTTTTTCTGCGTTTTCACCAAAATGTCGGAAATCCTCTTGACTTATTCTCGCTTTTGCTCTATAATAATAAATAGATAATTCGGGCTTTGTTGAGTCTCCTTGACTCACTTGACCTGATCAGATAAGATTGATGGCGGAACAAAAGAATATTTAAGGCATATCTTAAAAATCAGGTGTTTATCTGAAAAATCACAGAGGAAGATTCTCTGTGTACAGGCGTTTGTAATTTTAAATTATAAACCCCGAAACAATCTTAAGGAGGAACAAGAATGAAGTTCACAAAAATTGCTGCAGGTCTCATGGCGGTCTCCATGATGGCTGCTGTCACATCTCAGGTCGCTTTTGCGGCTGATTCCGTTGTGCTCGAAGCGGAAAAGGTAACTGCTGCACAGGGCGAAGATTTTACGCTTACAGTCAATCTCAGTGGCGTTTCGGCTTCTGGTGTCAGTGCAGCGGAATTCGCTGTTACTTATGATGCATCCGTGATTACGATCAAGGATGTTGCGGCTGGTTCTATCGTCAACACAGATTCCGATGGATTTGATGAAGTCTCTATTTTCAAGGCTGATTTTTCCCAAGCTGGCAAGATCACTGTGTCTTATGGTACGATCGGCGATAACTGGATTGCTGCTGATGGAGCTTTCCTGACCATTACAGGTACAGCATCGGGCGAAGATGGTTCATCCACTGCTGTCAACATTGTTCCGATGGGGCGTCCGCTCTATGACGGTGCAACAGATACCATTGACGAGATTTATGTCGGTTCTCTTTCTTCTGACGGCGCTGTTTCCAATTATGATGTAACTGCAACGGCAGGCTCTGTTACCATCGGCGATGGCGGCGAACAGAAACCGCTGAAGAAAGGCGACGCAAATGAAGACGGTAACATTGACATCAGCGATGTGGTTCTTATGAACAGAGTCTATGTCGGCGTAGATAAGGTAACGGCGCAGGGTCTTGCAAATGCAGACATTGACGGCAGCGGCAAGATTGAATTGTCTGACTCCATGAACGTTCTGCGTTATCTGGTACATCTGGTGGAAGAACTGTAATCGACAGTGATTTTCATTTATCATCTAAATCTTTATCTAAATTTTTTGAATCCTGGCGGATGCGACATGATCCGCTGATTAAAAATTTCATCAACAGAAAGGAATTAATTAGTTATGAAGAAGGTAATTTCTGCAATGACGGCTGCAATGATGACAGCCAGCGCATTTGCAAGCGTGCTCTCCGCATCCGCTTATAGTGCGGACGATGTCAGCTTTTATCTGAAAGCCATTCCGGGCGACGGTTACACAGTTTCAGAGGACGGCAAGACTGTTACATTTGCAAGTGCAGCAGATGCAGCAGGCAAGACAGTTGACATTCAGCACTTTATTGATGCTGACACAGCAAATCCGGCCATCAACTCATTCAGCTATATGATCACTGTCAGTGATGACAGCATGATAAAAACACCGGAAGCTGGCGTTTCCCTGACAAATTCCATTGGTGAGACAAAAGAGTATACCGTTGGCGGTACAACATTCTCTACAGACAAATTTGTCAATACGTTTGGCTATCTGAACATGCTCAAAAAATTTGATTCCAACACTGGTACTTCAATTGAATCCAACCTGAGAAATCTTCTCTGGGAGCATGACGAACCGGATTGCTACATCTTCAGCTGGGGCTGTGCTTTTAAAGATGGCAAGGAAAATGGCACAGAAACAGCACACTTTATGTCTGACAAGTCTGATGATCTTCCGACATCTCAATTTGCTCTGACAATGGCAGATGCCATTGTAGATGGTACTTATACAGTTGAATTTATGGAAGGCTATGAGGATCAGAATCAGGGTGGCTACACCGTAACAACCTTTGTAAACGGCGGTAATACATCTGCAACAGCATTTACCCCGAGTACTCTGGAAGGCATTACCATCATTGTTGGAGATGGAAGTGTAACTCCGCCTGACAGCTCCGATCCAGTTGACAGCTCCGATCCAGTTGACAGCTCCGATCCAGTTGACAGCTCCGATCCAGTTGAACCGCCGGTGGATGGCGATCCGACAGAATATGCCTGGAAGATCGGCACAGAGACTTATGATCCTGAAAATCCGGCAGAATATGTCATGATTCCTGTCAATGTATGGAATGACCAGGGTATCAGCGGTTATAAAATGAGTGTCACAGTCAACGGCAAGGAACTGACCAATGCAACACAGGATGATTTCCCGTTCACATTGGCAATGTTCGACAAGGGTGACGC
>CAMWWG010000007.1 GCA_947177935.1 uncultured Ruminococcus sp.
CTTCGGGAATATATTCAGAAATCCGGATAGAACGGATGAGAATATCTTCTTCCGGGGGGGTGTAGCCCTGGGGATTTTCTTCCTGGAGCTGTGCGGCGCAGATCATTTCGACGACATCAAATCCCTGATAAACCTGACCGAACACAGTGAGCTGCTGTGCAAAATTCGGGACGCCGCCTTTTTCGATAAACAAATCCGCAAGTTCCTCACTGCCGGACGCCTCCCGGAATTCTTCCAGAAATTCCGGATCTGAAAAATCCACGGAATTCAAAATCATGAAACGACTTCCCGTATAATATGTTTCTGTCTTAAAAAGCCGTTTGGTAAAGCTTGTATCAGATGCCGTGTTGACGGCACACAATGCGCCCCGGAACGTCCAGAGATTCTGGTGAATTTCCTGTGGGAGACGCTCCTGAGATTCCGGCGTATTCTCAGGGAGTGATCCGAGAGGATCTATACTTCCGGCGGCAAAATAGACGTCGTTCTTTGCCTCAAATATGTAAGTATTATCATAATAGCCCTCCTGTGCAAGCCGGACGAACTGCGCCACAGTCTGGGGGGCGTACTCTGGATAGAGCACGGCACGGATTTCACCAAGGGACGTGTCAATGACAGCAATCTGAGAATGTTCCGGGATTTCCTGATCCTGGACGAATTCCAGCGTGTCGACATCAATATAACGATAACCCTGGTTGGAAATCATCGTGACCAGATAAAACACAATAAAACTGATGACCGACATGCCAACCAGGAAGATGCCAAGCCGGGAAAGACTCCGGCTTTTTTTTGTCTGCAATCTACTCATAGCATTATTTTCTCAAAATTTTTTAATTTATAACCAGTAATTTAATTTATAGTTTCTGAATTTCCACACCCTGACGTGTTTCTTTTACAGCATAGCCAAGATTCCGGATTTCTTCACGGATTCTGTCTGCCTCGGCGAAATCTTTCTTTTTTCTCGCCTGCGCTCTCTGTTCCACCAGTTTCAGAACTGCTTCCGGGATCTTCTCAGATTCTGTTTCTGTTCTCTCGTAAAGCAAACCTAATACAGAATTTAATTCTTCAAACAGATCCAGTCCCTCCTGCAACTGTTCCCTGGATGTTTCCGAATTCGATGCCATAATATTCAGCTCCCGGACAAGTCCGAAAACGGCGGATAATGCGTCCGCTGTGTTCAGATCATCTTCTAACGCTGCAATAAACTGCTGTTTGAAATTCTCAAATACCATCCCGGCCTGATTCTCTCCGGACTGCGCCTGTGCGACAGCTCTCCGGATTGTCGAACGGCATTCATAGAGACGATCCAGGGACGCTTTGCAGGCGTCAAGCAGTTCTTTTGTATAATTCATAGGTGCTCTGTACTGCGCCTGAATCATCAGATACCGGATTACTTCATAGCCGTATGCTTTGGCAATATCCCGGACAAGCAGGAAATTTCCCTCAGATTTGGACATTTTCTTATTATCAATATTAATATGTCCGTTGTGCATCCAGTAACGGGAGAATTCCACGCCGTTTGCCGCCTCTGACTGCGCAATTTCGTTTTCATGATGGGGAAAAATCAAATCATGACCGCCGCAGTGCAGGTCAATCGTATCTCCCAGGCAATCCTTTGCCATGCAGGAACATTCAATATGCCATCCCGGACGACCCGTTCCCCAGGGGGAATTCCAATGCTGTTCGGATGCCGGACAGCCTTTCCAGAGTGCGAAATCCAGAGCATCTTCTTTCAGATCGTTAATTTCCACCCGTGCGCCTGCCTGGAGATCATCCAGCGACTGATTGGACAGTTTGCCATAATCCTTGAATTTTCTTGTCCGGTAATACACATCATTCCCGGACGGATACGCATAATTTTTATCAATTAATACCTGGATAAACTCAATAATTTTATCCATATATTGTGACACTCTGGGATGAACTGTCGCCGGGAGGACGTTAAGTCCCTGTGCGTCTTTCTGGTATTCCTGGATATATTTTTCCGCACATGCCTCCGGTGTGATTTTTTCAAGTCCTGCCTGCCGGATAATCTTGTCATTCACATCCGTGTAATTCTGGACAAATTTCACCTGACAGCCCCTGTATTCCAGGAATCTGCGGAACACATCGAAAACGCAGACGGGTCTTGCATTTCCGATATGGATATAATTATACACCGTAGGACCACAAACATAGACATTTGCCTGCCCTGGTGTGATGGTTTTGAATTCTTCTTTCTGATTTGTCAACGTATTGAAAATTTGTATCATAAAAAAACACCTCCGCAAAAAAAATGTCTTCTCTGCAAGAGAACAGGAATTTTAAAAAGTTCCGAGAGAAGACGCCTTATTTTAATTATACAAAAAAAGTAAAAACTTGTCAAGTGCAAAATTCACAAAAATAATTGCAGTAATAATTGCAGTATTATCCCGGAAAATATAATCTCACGCATGTCCCCTCCTGTTCCTTGCTTTCCAGGACAATTCTTGCGTGATGCATCGCCATGCCGTGCTTGACAATCGACAAGCCCAGCCCTGTCCCCCCGACTTCTTTGGAATGGCTCTTGTTCACCCGGTAGAATCTTTCAAAGATACGTTCCTGATCCTGTTCCGGAATACCAATCCCATTGTCTGCAATTTCTACCAGGACTTCGGAATGTTCCCTTTCCCGGCGGATCCGGATTTTGACAAAGCCCCCAATCCGGTTATATTTAATCGCATTGTCACAGATATTATAAATAATCTCGTCAATTAAATTGGCAATGCCCATAATCCGGATTTCTGCATCTTCACTGTAACAGGAAATAGACACCCCCTGTTTTTCAGCATTTAACGTCAGACGCTCTCGGATGCCCGCACAGACCGCACAAAGATCCACTTCTTCCCGTTTGTTCTGAATCTCAAAACTGCCGCTTTCGAGTTTGGATAATTTTAAAATATCATTCACCAGAACAATCATGCGCTGTGCTTCTTTGTAGATATTATCCGCAAAATGTGAAATATCCTTTTGCTGGACATAACCGTCCCGGATGATCTCTGCAAAGCCGGAGATTGATGTTAATGGCGTTTTCAATTCGTGGGAGACATTCGCTGTGAATTCTCTCCGGATCGCATCCTGTTTTTTATGTTCTTCCTGGAGCTGATCCATCTGCCTGTGGATTTGCTGATTCTGGAAAATCAGCCGCCGGACGAATGGCTTCATTTCATCGTAAATATTCCGGTCATCGGGATTTTCCGGGTCAAGCTGATTAATCGGCTTCATGATCGCCTTCGTGCTAAAAAATGCCAGCAGCACAGATAAAATAATCATGAAAAACACAATGGCAAGCATCGGGCTGAGCATCCGGAATAACAGAATCCAGACCGTATCTTTCTCAGCCGAAACACGCAGAATGATTTCAGAATGTTCCGGTTTTACGGCATAATTGATCGTCTTTTTCAGCAGCGATTCGGAATAGCGCTCACAGCTCCCCTGCCCGTTGCGGAGTGCCTGCTGAAATTCAATCCGGTCGCTGTGATCAGGCAATTCCTGCGCTGGTACAACAGAGTCATACAGCACACTGCCGTCCGGCGCAATGATCGTAATTCTGGCATTCTCGCCCTGTCCGGAAATATTCTTCTCCTGAAAATCCTGAAAAAATTCCCATCCGTTGTGTTCCGCAATCGCTGAAAGATACAGTGCTTTATCCCGGAGTTCCGAGAGATTGCGCCTGGCAAGATAGGAATTCCACACATAAAAAATCAGCCCGAAACTCATCAGGAACACAATCATGCAGGCAGTAAAGATATGCTTTGCTAATTGGGATCTCATACGGGGAAATTCTCCTGTTCCGGGTCGGGATCTTCCTGAATTTTGTAACCGACGCCCCGGATTGTCCGGATGTAACTGCCTGCATCGCCGAGTTTCTGCCGGAGTGTCCGGATGTGAACATCCACTGTTCTGTTTTCGCCGTCGAAATGATAACCCCAGACGCTGTTCAGAAACTGTTCCCTTGTGAGGACGATTTCTTTATTTTTTAACAGTAAACACAGCATGTCAAATTCTTTCAGTGTCAGCGTGATATTTTTATGATTGACCTGTACAATATGCCGTTTCGGACTGACGTAGAGCGTTCCGAGCATATAGGACGGATCCGCATCCTGTGCCGGATCGGGTTTCTGAATCCGCCGCAGGAGCGCCCGGACACGGGCAATCAGCTCCATCATGCCGAACGGTTTGGGCAGATAGTCATCCGCTCCGGCGTCAAGACCGATGACTTTTTCATATTCGCTGGCTCTTGCTGTGAGCATCATCACGGGAATCCGGCTTGTTTCCGGACGATTTCTTAATTTCCGGAGGATGGAAAGCCCGTCTTCCTCCGGGAGCATAATATCCAGCAGGATCAGCTCCGGAATTTCCTGTTCCAGTCCATTCCAGAACAGGGACGGTCTGCCGAATCCCTTTGCCTGCATTCCGGCACTGCCAAGCGTATAAACCACAAGTTCCCGGATGCTATCATCATCTTCAACGAGATAGATCATAAAAAATTCTCTCCAAAAATTTTCCATCTGAAATAGTATTTATAATTATGCAAGCAGAAACTGCAATAATTCCGGTTTTGTATTTTCACATGTCCCGGAAATCACGGCATTCAGAGCTTTTTGCAGCATCAATTTAATTTCCTTGCCTCGGAATCCCAGATCTGACAAGTCATGCCCGTTAATTGCCAGTTCTTTCAGAGAACAACATAATTTCTGTTCCTGACAGATCTGCATGAATTTTTCAGCTTGCCGGATTTTTTCGCCGTTGTCCGGCTGATGTTTTAATTTAGATACCCGGTCTGCTTCCAGAATGTTCAATAATAATTCAAAATCCGGATAGCCGATCTCAGATAAAATCTTTCGGACTTCACGCAAGGATTCCGGCGTCCTTCGGTGATATCGGATCAGTCGGGATACTTGCTTGCGGGTGTGATTGTCTGCTTTTAACCGGGTTAAGATCCGGTCGGCAAGCACTGCGCCACGCTCAGCGTGTCCCTTGAAATGTCCGCCGTTCCGGTCTATTTTACAGCAAGCCGGCTTTGCCAGATCGTGAAACAGCATTGTCAGCCGGACGGTCAGATCTTCCGGCGCATTTCCGACCGCTCTCGCCGTATGTTCCCAGACGGTATAATCATGATACCGGCTGTGCTGTTGGAAAGCAATACAGGGCGAAATTTCCGGAATCCAGACACTCAAAATCTCCGGATAAGTCAGCAAAATTTCCGTAATATTTTCCCCCAGGAGCATATTGCATAATTCCGAAAAAATCCGCTCAACGGAGATATGCTGTAACCGGAATGCGCCGGCAAGCATTGCAGAATGTGTAAAAATTTCGGGTTTTAAATTTAATTTTGCGCAGAACCGCATTGCCCGAAGAATTCTTAAGGCATCCTCCCGGAATCTTGCGGAGGGAACACCGACACACCGGAGAATTCCGTCTGCAAGATCTTTTTGTCCGCCATAAATATCCAACAGACCGGTGTCCGGATTCCATGCCATCGCATTGCAGGTAAAATCCCGTCTGCAAAGATCTTCTTCAATATGCGCCGCAAACCGGACTTCACAAGGATGCCGGAAATCCCGGTAATCCGCTTCTGTCCGGTAAGTGGTAATTTCAGCTTTATGCTCCGGATTTGCATGATAATCCGAATCATGAACGCAGACTGTCCCAAATGCTCTGCCGTATTCTGAACAGTTTTCACGTCCGAACAGTTCTATAATCTGTTCCGGAACTGCATTTGTTGCAATGTCATAATCATGCGGAATCGTTCCCAGAACGGCATCCCGGACGCATCCGCCGACCAGGTACGCCTCAAAGCCCTGTGCATTCAGCTTTCGCATCATAGATACAACAAAATCAGGAAATTCCAGAAACATAACTAACACCTCCTAAACTTCCTGAATCGTTTATTATTTTCTTATTTTTAAAAATTGAAATTCACGGCACAAAATCCAGACAGACAAGCTCCGCCGGATTATTCATCCGGAATTTGCCGATCCCGGCAGAAACACTCATCCGGCTCACTCTGGAATTCTGAGAATCCTGCACCCGAATTTCATACAAACCTTTGGTATATGCCGGGAAAAAACGCCGTTCCGGCGAGAGAATTCCGCCGACTCCCGGCAGTCTGACAATTCCGCCGTGCACATGCCCGGACAGGATCATATCAGCGCCCCAATCCGCATACGCACGAAATCCCAGCGGCGAATGTGCCAGAAGGACACACGGATGTGTCACACAGTTCCCGACACAGGTACTGACCAGATCTTTTGTAATCGGCATCAGATCTGTATAACAGTTCTGTATTTTCTGATTGTTTTGATTCCCCTGGTTTTTATAAACTTCCCCCGGCAATGTCAGCCCTGTGAACAGAATATCCTGCAACAAGACAGAAATATTATCGAGAACCAGAATACCGGCTTTCCGGCAATCCCGGAGAAACTGCGCAAGCAGCTGCGCCGGAAGATCCGTTTCATGATTGCCAAGCGAATAGATCACCGGCGCAATCCGGCGGAGTTTTCCCAGTAATCCCAAAGCATCCGAAAATATCACTGGATCTGCGGATCTGGAAATCAGATCTCCTGTGACAGCAATCACATGGAGCGACGGCTGTGCACAGAAATCCGTAATCCGGAGAATTTCAGAAGTTATTTTCTGTCGCTTTTCATGCGAATTATGCACACTGAAATGAACATCCGAAATCTGAAGGACACGCACAGAACGAGGAATGCCGATGAGTCTGACACTTTCTTTCCGGCTGATCATAACTGTTCCGGGTCAGGATCAGAATCAGCATTATCATGCTCCGCCCTGGTGAATGCTACGACTTCGTTGCCGTCTGACACTTTCATCACACGCACACCCTTGGAAACTCTGCCCATAATCCGGATGTCACTTGCCGGAATCCGGATAATAATCCCTTCTGTGGAAATTAAAATAATATCGTCATCTTCATCCACGACTTTGATGCCGCAGACTGTGTCGCCCGTCCGGGCAACCGGGTAATTTTTCAGACCATAACCGCCTCTGCCCTGGATTCTGTATTCTTCCAGGGATGTCCGCTTGCCATAGCCATTTTTAGAAACTGTTAAGACGCTAGCACCATCCCGGATTCTTGCCATAGAAACAACTTCGTCACCATCCCGGAGCGCAATTGCTTTTACGCCGTGGGCGGATCTTGATAACGGACGGATGGTTTCTTCTTCCAGGCGAAGCGCCATGCCGTTCCGGGTTGCAATCAATAACTGATTTGATCCATCCGTCATGCGCACGCCTGCAATCTCGTCGCCCTCATTCAGACCGATTGCAATCAAGCCTTTTTTGTGGATATTCCTGTATGCTGATAACGGCGTACGCTTGATCTGTCCGTATTTTGTTACCATTGTGACAAAATCATCTGTATCAAACGTTCTTGTCCGGAGCATTGCCGTGATTTTTTCGCCGTCCTGCAATTGCAGTAAATTTGCAAAATGGAATCCTCTGGACGCTTTGGAACCGTCCGGAATTTCATAGCATTTGAGCTTATGCATATAGCCCTTGTTCGTAATAAATAAAATATTATCATGCGTAGAACAAATAAACATTTCAGAAACGAAATCTTCCTCACGCTGTTTCATGCCCTGCACACCACGTCCGCCACGTTTCTGGATTTTATAAGCATCCAGTGCCATGCGCTTGATATAGCCGTTATTCGTGTAAGTCACAACGCAGTCTTCTACTTCAATTAATTCTTCAATATCCACTTCACCGCTGACGGCTGTGACTTCTGTTCTTCTGGGATCGCTGAATTTTTTCCGGATTTCGTCCATTTCCTGCGAGATAATCGCATAAACTTTTTGTTTGTCCTGCAAAGTCTCTTCAAAATCAGAAATTTTTTCACACAGCGCAAACAATTCATCCGTGATTTTCTGACGTTCCAGTCCGGTGAGTGCGCCCAACCGCATCTGGACAATCGCTTCTGCCTGTTCTTCAGACAGTCCCACGCTGTGAGGAAGATGCAGTCCGGACAAATCATAATTTTCACGTTCTAACAACGCCGTCATGTCAATCTCTGAAAATCTTGTGATTAATTTTTCTTTGCCGTCCGGGATACTCTTTGCGCTTCGCAGAATTGCAATCACTTCGTCAATATAATCCGTTGCAAGCAGGAATCCCTGGAGTAAATGCGCCCGTTTCAGAGCTTTTTCCAGATCGAATTTTACTCGTCTTGTAATAACATCTACCTGGAAATCCAGATAATATTCCAGAATTTCTTTCAGGCTGAGCACTTTCGGCGTACCGTTTGCAAGCACCAGCATATTCACGCCGCAGGTATCCTGCAACTGCGTATAAGAAAATAATTTATTTAATACAACATTCGCAATGGCATCTTTTCGTAATCCGATGACAATCCGCATACCGTCCCTGCCGGATTCATCCCGGACAAATGACGCACCGTCAATCCGTTTTTCTTTGATTAATTCTGCAATATGCTCGACTAATCTGGCTTTATTCACCATATAAGGCAGTTCATGAACAATAATCTGCTGTCTGCCCTTGTTTTCTTCGATAGAAGTTTTTGCCCGGACAATGATCTTGCCTTTGCCCGTTGCATAAGCAGAACGAATCCCGGCTTTGCCCATGATGATGCCACCTGTCGGGAAATCCGGCGCTTTGATACATTCCATGAGATCATCCAGTGTACAATCCGGATTTCGGATCAACAGATTCACGCCGTCGATGACTTCGCCCAAATTATGCGTGGGGATGTTTGTTGCCATGCCGACGGCAATCCCGACAGAACCATTGACAAGAACATTCGGGAATCTGGACGGAAGAACAACCGGTTCTTTCAGACGATCATCGTAGTTCATGCCGAAATCGACCGTATTTTTGTTAATATCAGCGACCATTTCCAGGCTTAATTTTGCCATTTTTGCCTCTGTATAACGATAAGCCGCAGGCGGATCGCCGTCAATTGAACCAAAATTGCCGTGTCCGTCAATCAGGGGATAACGGAGCGAAAAATCCTGTGCCAGGCGGACAAGCGCATCATAGACGGATGCGTCGCCGTGCGGATGATAGCGACCCAGGACAGAACCGACCGTATCGGCACATTTTCTGTACGGCTGATCTGGTGTCAGTCCGTTTTCATGGAGTGTATAGAGAATTCTCCTGTGAACAGGCTTAAGACCATCCCGGACATCCGGAAGCGCTCTGGAAATAATGACAGACATGGCATAAGCCAGGAACGAATCGTGCATTTCGTCCGCAACATCCACTGGAATGACTTTCTCGGAATTTTCTGCATGATTTAAATTTTCCTGCAAACTCATAAAAAATATTTCACCTCTCCGGGATAAAAACTAAAATTAATGGTTATTACGATTCACTAAAATTTTGATCCAGTTTCTGTGCAAAATGAACTCTCATGATTTCGAGTTCTTCTTCGGAAAAAACTGCTTTCGGCACGACGTAAAACATCGTTTTCTGCTGATAAATCATGAAAAAATCATGATATTCATGCACCCGCAGATTTTTGTTATAATAAATTCTTGTGCCGGAAAAATTCTCTCCGGGCGTGTCGTCAAATAAAGCATCAAGATCAGAATCTGAAATATCCCCGGAATTTTCCGGATTCCCGGCATCTTCCGGCGGCAGAATTGTCCCGATTTCCAGATATTCCGGATAAATCGTCAATTGATACTGGTCGTTTTCAATTTCATGCACGGCAAGCATCAGATTTTTCCGGATTTTCAAGGGATTCAGAATCTGGAATATGATCATCAGCAGGGCGCACAGAATCACAATGCAATACATGGGTCTGTCAGATTCCGAACCGTTGACCACAAAATACGCATAGATCATGCAGACAATGCCCAGAATTCCGATAATTACGTAATTCCGGGGATAGACAAACTTTTTCTGAAATGCCGTGAACGCTGTTTTAAATAATGCATAGGGAATCTGATAGCGTTTCTGCAACAAAATTCCGGAATCTTCCTGCTGATCCTGATTCATGAATAATTCTGATCTCCTTGTTGAATGCTTGTAAATTTATTAAATTTAAATATCCAGATTATGCACTGTTCTGGCATATTTTTCAATATAATCCTTGCGTGGCAGAACTTTGTCCCCCATCAGGATTGTGATAATTTCATCGGCTCTGACGGCATCTTCCAGGGTCACTTTCAGAATCGTTCTTGTTTCCGGATTCATCGTCGTTTCCCAAAGCTGTTCGCTGTCCATTTCGCCCAAGCCTTTGTAACGCTGAACGGCGACTTTGGAAGAATTTCCGTTGACATCCGCCAGTTCTGCAATATATTGATCACGCTCTGCATCCGTGAACGCATAATAGACTTTTTTGCCCCTTGCCACACGGTACAGCGGCGGCTGTGCAATGTAGACATTCCCGTTCTCGATCAGGGGACGCATATACCGGAAAAAGAACGTCAGCAGCAGCGTCCGGATATGACATCCGTCAACGTCGGCATCCGCCATAATGATAATTTTATCATACCGGAGTTTGTCGAGATTGAAATCTTCGCCGATGCCTGTTCCTAATGCCGTTACAACCGGCATTAATTTGTCATTGCCGTAAACACGATCAATCCGGGCTTTCTCCACGTTCAGCATTTTGCCCCATAATGGGAGAATTGCCTGATAGCGCCGGTCACGTCCGCCCTTTGCCGATCCGCCTGCGGAATCGCCCTCAACGATATAAATTTCCGTATTTTCTACGCCATGTTCAGAACAATCCGCTAATTTTCCGGGAAGTGACGCACTTTCCATGGCGGTTTTGCGCCGTGCTGTCTCACGGGCAGCCTTTGCGGCTTCCCTGGCACGTCTTGCCGCAAGGCATTTGTCCAGAATTTCCTTGGCAACTGCCGGATTCTGCTCAAAATAAATCATGAGTTTTTCCTGGACAAGTTTCTCAATAAACGGCTTGACTTCGGGACTGTTCAGCCTGCCCTTTGTCTGTCCCTCGAATTCTCTTGCTGTGAGTTTCACGGACACAATCGCTGTCAGCCCCTCCCGGGTATCATCCCCGGAAAGTTTCTCGTTCTCTTTCAGAAAACTGAACTGTTTTCCGTAATCGTTAAGAACTTTCGTCACAGCATTCTTGAATCCGGTTTCATGCGTACCGCCGTCTTTTGTGTGAATATTATTCGCAAAGGATAAAATTAAATTATTATAGCTGTCGTTGTATTGTAAGGCAATTTCTGCGAAAGAATCATCCTGCCGTCCGGAGATATAAATCACATCTCCGACCGTTTCATAGCCCTTTGTCCTGTGAATATGATCCACAAACTGCCGGATGCCGCCCTCATAACATAAATTTTCCTGGAGAATCCCATCCGGGTTTCTGGTATCTGCAATATTAATTTTCAGCCCTGCATTCAGAAAAGCATGTTCCCTCATGCGTTTCAGCAGGACTTCAAAATCATATTCCGTCGTCTCGAAAATTTCCGGATCAGCCTTAAACATGACGCTTGTCCCGGTCTTTTCAGTTTCGCCGATAATTTTCAACTGTTCGGAATATTTACCACGCTCAAATCTCTGGAAGTGAATATTTTTACCGTCGCAGACCGTCAGTTCTAGCCATTCCGAGAGCGCATTCACAACAGATGCGCCCACACCGTGGAGACCGCCTGAGACTTTATAGCCGCCGCCGCCGAATTTTCCGCCTGCGTGAAGAACTGTGTAAACGATCGTTGCGGCAGAAATGCCCTCCGTGGGATGCAATCCCGTAGGAATGCCCCGTCCGTTATCCGAAATCCGGATAATATTCTCCGGAAGAATTTCCACTGTGATCTGTGTGCAGAAACCTGCAAGCGCCTCATCAATCGCATTATCGACGATTTCATAGACGAGATGATGCAGACCGTCCAGACTGGTCGAGCCGATATACATTGCCGGGACTTGCCGGACGGGTTCAAGACCTTCCAAGACCTGAATCTGTTCAGCGCCATATTCCTGAGGGGAATCCTGGATTCCGGGATTTTCTGGATTTTCTGCTGTTTCAAGTTCCTGATTACTCATGTCAACCCCGTTTCTGCCGGACTAAGATGCAGATCGGGAAATCTGCGAAAATCCGGCTTTTATTCAGATTATTGAATTTATTTTATTGCTTAAAATTTAATTTAATTATTAAAATTATACAAGCTAATTATAACATGTTTTTATCATTTTGTCAAGCGTTTTTGTGCAGATTTGCATGATCTGCGCATTAATTTGTCCATAATGCGGCAGGAGAAATCCTGAAATTTTTCCACACATTTCCCAACAGTTGTTGAAAAAAATAAAATTTCAGAAAAAATATTATTTATAAAATTAATTTTAAATCCTAAAATCGCTTTTCAAGCCCCTTACAACCCCGTGACGGCGTTTTCAGGAATTCACCTGTAAACTACTACCCCAGAGCTACACCCCTCTTCTCGTGGCGCTCACGACTTCTCAGAACGTCTCAGAAAATTCCTGAAATATTTATTTTTAAAATTTTAATTAAACAATTTTCTCAACACACGTTGAAAACTGATTTTTTTAATTTTTAAAATATTTTTTCATCCAGAATTAATTTTAAATCCCGGAATCGCTTTTTAAGCCCCTGACAGCCCCGTGACGGCGCTTTCAGGAATTTACCCGTGAAACTACTACCCCAGAGCTACACCCCTCTTCTCGTGGCGCTCACGACTTCTCAGA
>CAMWWG010000008.1 GCA_947177935.1 uncultured Ruminococcus sp.
CATTATATCGATGCTAAAGAAGAAAAATTATCATTATCTGATGAGACAAAATTAAGTGGACTTGTAGATGGTGCTAATTGTGATCTTGAAGTTTCTACTGGACTATTTTTACCAAAAGAATTAGCATGGGAAGTGATAAAGGAATTTTTAGAAACTGGTAAAGCCTCAGATAAAATTAGATGGATTTCACCAGATGATATACCTGAAAATGGAAATTATTTTTAAATTTTAAATTATTTGCACTCCCCATTTCTTAGCGAACAAAGTGAGCGAAAGTGGGGGAAGTTGACTTATAATTAATCAATAATTACAGAGAGGAACAGAATTTATGAAAAAAACCAAATCAGCAATTACATTGCCGGATTACACACTCGGAGAGGAAATTTTTAATTCCGTCTCGCATGGCGTCGGCGCATTGTTATCCATTGCAGGATGTGCCGTCCTGATTGTCTGCTGTGCGGTGAACAGCAGTGGTGCAAAAGCAATTGTCTCAGCGTCAGTATTCGGCGCATCTTTGATTATTCTTTATACCATGTCAACACTCTATCACGCATTGACCAATCCCACGGCAAAGCGGGTTTTCCGGGTATTCGATCATGACACGATCTTTTTATTGATCGCCGGGACGTATACGCCGTATGTCCTGTGCTGTATTGAACCGATGTGGCTCGGATGGACGATTTTTGGCTGTATCTGGGGAGCGGCTGTCCTGGGGATTGTGTTCTCATCGGTCAGCCTGGAAAAATTCAGTAAATTTTCCACAATCTGCTATGTTCTCATGGGGTGGGGGATTATCCTGGCAATTAAGCCGTTATATCTGGCATTGTCAAAATTCAGCCTGATAACACTGATTGTTGGCGGCTTGTGTTATTCGCTGGGTGTGATCTTCTACAAAAAACATGAAATCCGGTATTTTCATTCTATCTGGCATTTATTCGTGATTGCCGGGAGCATTCTGCATTATTTCTCTGTACTCTATGCAATTGGCATAAAATAAAATTAAATTTTTCATTCACAGGAGGTTTTTGAATTATGAAAAAAAGAATTGGAATTCTCACAAGCGGCGGTGACTGTCCCGGACTGAATGCGACCATCCGGGGTGCTGTCAAGGCATGTTATGAACGTTTCGGAGAGGACAATGTCCAGATCGTCGGCATTTCCAATGGTTACTACGGACTGATCCATGGACTTTGCCGGGAGATGCAGCCGTCAGAATTTTCCGGGATTCTCACACAGGGTGGTACAATCCTCGGCACGAAACGCCAGCCGTTCAAGATGATGACAGTCATCGGCGATGACAATATCAACAAAGTGGACAACATGGTGCAGACTTACAAAAAGCAGAAACTGGACTGTCTGCTGACGCTCGGCGGAAACGGGACACACAAGACATCTAAATTATTAGCAGATAATGGCTTGCACGTGATCGGTCTGCCCAAAACGATTGATAATGATTTATACGGAACGGATGTGACTTTTGGATTCCATACAGCTGTGGATATTGCGACGGATGCACTGGACAGACTGCACACCACGGCGGCGAGTCATTCCCGAATTATGGTCTGCGAAATCATGGGTAACCGTGCCGGCTGGCTGACGCTTTATGCCGGAATTGCAGGCGGTGCGGATATTATTCTGCTGCCAGAAATTCCCTATGATATGGACAAAGTCTGTGATGCTGTTGTCAAGAGAGCGCAGAAAGGCAAGACTTTCTCCATCCTGGCAGTTGCCGAGGGTGTGAATGATCTGAAAATTGCAAAGCTCAAAAAGAAAGAGCGTGAGAAATTCCACGCAGAGAACGGCAACGACACAAACCGGATTGCCGCACAGATTGAGAAGAATACGGGTATTGAGGCGAGAGTCTGCGTGCCGGGACATATGCTCCGTGGCGGATCTCCAAGCGCTTATGACAGAATGCTTGCGACACAGTTCGGCGTACACGCCGCTGAATTGATCGCTGACGGCAGATTCGGGCGGACAGTCGCATCCGTGGACGGCAAGATCACATCCAACAAACTGGATGACATTGCCGGAAAGAAAAAGCTTGTTGATCCGAAAGGCCAGCAGGTAAAGACAGCCCGTGATCTGGGGATTTCTTTCGGTGATTAATTTTGATTGATTTTTATGGCACTCTGCATCAATGCGGAGTGCCATTTGAAAAATTTAAAATTTATAAAATGGAGTCGATAGCATGAAAGCATTAAAAACATTGAAAGTATTGATGATTAACGGAAGTCCGCATCCAAAGGGAAATACTTACATTGCTCTGCATGAAATGGAAAAAATTTTTTCGGAAAATGGCGTGGATACGGAAATGATTCAGGTAGGAAACAAAGCTGTCAGGGGTTGTATTGCCTGCAATTCCTGTGTGGAAAAAGGGAGCTGTGTATTGGATGATATCGTCAATGAGACCGCACCAAAATTGGAAGCGTGTGATGGTCTGGTAATTGCCAGTCCGGTTTACTATGCTTCTGCCAACGCAACACTGATTGCATTTCTTGACCGTCTGTTCTACAGCACCCATTTTGATAAGACCATGAAAGTCGGTGCAAGTGTCGTTGCGGCAAGACGAGGGGGATTATCTTCCACGTTTGATGAACTGAACAAATACTTTACAATTACCGGGATGCCGATTGCATCAGGGCAATACTGGAATAGTATTCATGGCTGTATGCCCGGCGAAGCACAGCAAGACACAGAGGGATTGCAGACCATGCGGACATTGGCAAGAAATATGACTTTTTTGATGCAGAGTATTCAGCTGGGCAAAGAAAAATTCGGATTGCCGGAAAAAGAAATGCATCTTCAGACAAATTTTATCAGGTAGTTATTATTCTGCAATTGCATCACGCATTGTAAAAATAACTTCCTGCATGAGTTTTGCCGGAGACTGTCCCGAAATTAATTTTACGCTGATATATGGCTTTCCCGTGCAGACAAACAGAATTCTTCTGCCGTATTTCTGGGATAATGCTGTGATCTGTTCCGGCGTGGGGGATTCTGTATAAAATTGCAGACTGGCATTTCTCTGCGTGATTTCTGTAATCCCAAAAGAAGCGGCAAAGTTCCGGAGGAGAGAAATTTTAATCAGACTTGTAATCGCCGTTGGTGGTTCGCCGTAACGGTCAATTAATTCGTCAAGTAATTCCGATTCGTCATGTTCATCATGAACCGTTGCAATTTTTCGGTACATGTCAAGCCGGGACGCATTGCTTTGGATATATTCTTCCGGGATGTAGGCTTCCATCTGGATGTCAATCATGCAGGAGGAAACTTTCGGGAGCTTTTCGCCTTTTATATTGGCAATTTCTTCGTTGAGCATCTGCATGTACATGTCATAGCCGACGGTTTCCATGTGTCCATGCTGTCGTCCGCCGAGAATGCTCCCCGCACCACGGATTTCCAGATCACGCATCGCAATTCGGAAACCTGATCCGAACTGCGTGAATTCCCGCATTGCCTCCAGCCGCCGGGATGCGATCTCTGACAGGACTTTATCACGCCGGAACAGAAAATACGCATAGGCTCTCCGGTTGGATCTTCCGACACGCCCCCGGAGCTGATAGAGCTGACTTAAGCCGAAATTATCAGAATCTTCAATAATTAACGTGTTCACGTTGGCAACATCCACGCCGGTTTCAATAATCGTGGTGCAGACAAGGATATCAATTTCACAGTCCAGGACTTGCTGCCAGATTTCGGACATTTCGGATTCGGATAATCTGCCATGCGCCGTAGCAATCCGGGCATCCGGGAACATGTTCCGGATTTTTGCTGCACAATTCGGAATAGTGTCAACCCGGTTGTGAATATAATAGACCTGTCCGCCACGTTTTAATTCACGGGAAATTGCCTGTGCAATTAAACTTTCCTGGTATTCTGTGACATAAGTCTGCACCGGGTAGCGATCCTGTGGCGGATCTGCCAGGACGGACATATCCCGGATGCCGGACAGTGCCATGTTAAGTGTTCTTGGAATTGGTGTTGCAGAGAGCGTGAGGATATCAATCCCGGCGAACATTTCCTTAAATTTTTCTTTATGTGCTACGCCGAAACGCTGTTCTTCGTCAATCACGGCAAGTCCGAGATTGCAGAATTTTACATCTTTCTGCACGATTCTGTGTGTGCCGATTAAAATATCAATCTTGCCTTTCTCCAGATCCTGGAGAATTTTTTTCTGTTCTTTGGGTGTGCGGAATCTGGACAGCATTTCAATCCGGACAGGCATCTGGTCAAATCTCTGGATTGCCGTCCGGTAATGCTGTAAGGCCAAGACTGTGGTAGGAGCGAGAATCGCACATTGCCGGTTACTCAGAACGCATTTCATTGCCGCACGGAATGCGACTTCCGTTTTGCCAAAGCCCACATCGCCGCATAACAGTCGGTCCATTGGACGAGAGCGCTCCATGTCGGCTTTGATTTCCTGAATGCTCTGGAGCTGATCTTCCGTTTCGGCATAGGGGAAACGTTCTTCAAAATTACGCTGAATTTCGTCATCCGGATAAAATGCGTAACCTTCGCTTTTTTCACGCTTTGCATAGAGTTTCATGAGTTCTTCCGCCATATCCCGGACGGCACTGCGGACATTCCGGCAGGTCTTTTGCCACTGCGGAGAGGATAAACGATTTAATTTGACGGCATTTTCATCCTGTGCGCCGATGTATTTTGATACAAGATCCAGTTGCGTGACAGGGACATAGAGTTTTTCTGTTCCGGCATATTGGATGGTAATATAATCCTTGGTGATACCTTCCATTTCCAATTTGTGAATTCCCAGGAATCTGCCCACGCCGTGCATTGTATGAACGACAAGATCTCCTGGATGCAGATCTGAAAGTGTCTGGATTTCCATTCCGGGCTTGTGTTTATGCCGGCGTTTCCGTGCAGTGTGCATTTTGGTCTGGACAATCAGCGCTGTCCGGTTTTCCGGATAAGAAAATCCGCTGGAAATGCTCCTTGCCGTTAATAAAACTGTCCCGGGCGGACAGGGATCTTCCTCGCCGTCGGCAATCGCACAGGGGATATTGCTTTCCTGGAGGTCTTTGGCAAGAATCGGGAGCGTTTTTTGACTGCCGACGGCTAATAAAACGCTGTAATTCTTGGAAAGATAGTCCTGGAGATCTTCTAATAATTGCCGGATTTCGCCGCCCCATGCCGCATTCTGCATTGCCTGGATGCTGATGATTTTCCGGAACGGAATCCGTTCACTGCCTTGCAGAAACTGACTCAGATAGATACAGCGCCGGGTTTCCAGCATTGCCTGGAATGCCGGATAATCCCGTAAATTTCCGTCGAGATTCCGGCAGAGTGTGCCGTCTTCGTAGAGTAATCGGAGATCTTCCCGGCGTTGTGCGGAAATTCCCTGTGCATGGCGGTGAATGTCCGTAATTTCCGAGAGCATGACTGTTCCGGACACATAGTCCAGGAGATCTGCCGTCCGTTCCGGATAGATTAAGCTATAATATTTGTCCAGATTCATGAGTGACAAGCCGGATTCCAGACGTTCCAGATCATGTTCCAGATGTGCTTGAATCATGGCTTTTTGTTTGCTCCGGAGTTTTCCTGAAAATTCCCGGATTCTGTTTTTTAATATTTCCGGATTGCAGAGTAATTCAGAAGCGGGAGAGATCAGGATTTTTTCCAGGCGTTCTGTCCGGCGCTGTGTTTCGGGGTCGAAATAAGAAATTGTGTCGATTTCATCCCCGAAGAATTCCATCCGGACGGGAAATCCGGACTGTACGGGGAAAATATCCACAATTGCGCCCCGGATGGCAAACTGTCCTTTTCCCTCGACTGTTTCACAACGGGAATAACCGGCATCCAGAAATTTCCGGATTAATTCATGCTGTTCCATGACATTGCCGATTTCTAAAACAATCCGGGCGGAAATCAGGATTTCCGGGGGGATTGTGGGCTGTAGACAGGCTTCTATCCCGGCAGTGATGATCCGGATCTGATTCTGTGTGGCAGCGTTCAGGACGTGCAGGCGTTCTTGTTCATATTCTGTTGATTTGCTTTCTGTGCCTGTAAATAAAATTTCCCTGGCAGGGTAGTGCATGGCGATCACATCACCGTGCATGGCGTTGAGATCTTCACAGAGTTTGACGGCATCGGATTCTGAACCGGTGATCAGCAGATGAATTCCGAGATGATTTGCACAGACAGTTAATGCAAGCTGTGCTTTATGAATTCCGGAAAGTCCTGTGACACAGACGGGCAGATCGTCGGAACGGAGCGAATCCGAGAGTCTGTCCCAGTCGGACAGCTCCTGAAATGTATCGGTAAAAAATAGCATGTTTCACCTCAAAAAAATTTTCAAAAAAATTTAAAAATGAAAAATTATTTTTAAATTACGCATTATATAAATTCATGGCTTTGTCTGTTTCAGAATTGACCATCAGTTTCAGACATTCACAGGCATTTTCACAGGATGTCTGCATTTGTGTTAATTCCTGTTTCCGGAATTTGCTTAATACCCAGTCGGCAAGATTCATGTTCGGATTGGGCTTTTTGCCCACCCCCAGCTTGATTCTCAGAAAATCCTCTGAGCCAGTCAGTTCAATAATGCTTTTGATGCCGTTGTGACCGCCTGCACTGCCTTTCCGGCGGATTCTTAATTTTCCGGGCGCAAGCGAAATGTCGTCATAAATGACAATTAACTGATCCATAGTTAATTTATAAAATTGCATTGCTTCCGCCACGGCCTCCCCGCTGTTGTTCATGTAGGTCTGCGGTTTCAGTAACAGACAGCGTTTCCCAGCAAGTGTCAGGATTGTTGTATAAGATTTGAATTTGTATTGATTGATCTGGATTTCTTCCTGCTGTGCGAGGGTGTCCAATGCCATGAATCCGGCGTTATGCCGGGTATTTTCGTAAGTCATGCCGTAATTGCCGAGCCCGGCAATGATCCATTCCGGTTTGCCTCCGGCAGGTCTGCTCTGTTCGAGCTGTGAAAAAATATCCATAATACCCATTTTAAAACATTCTCCTTTTTATGATTTCAGTATTTTAATTTAAATTAAAATTTAATTTGTTTTTCTACCATATTATAGCATACCCGGAAACTTTTTGCAAGCGTTTCCGGGATTTTTGTCTGATTCTAACAGAATTTTACAAAATTCCCGGCATTCCGGCTTTTAAAAAAAGACTTGCCAAGTTTCCGAAAATCTGCTATAATAATATTATATTTTTATTTCTGGAAGGCGGTGACTTTGATGTGTATTGACCCTGAGGGTCGAGCGGAAATTTTCAGTTTTGTGAACGGAAAATTTCTGTTCGCAAGGAAAGGTTGGTTTATCTATGATTCGTTTTTATCAAACGCAGGGCAATTCGGTTCAGAGTCTCGAAGAACCTGCGCCAGGCTGCTGGATTTCTGTTGTGGATCCCACCGCACAGGAAGTCCAGAAATTAATTGACGGCTACGGTCTTGACAGCGGTTTTGTCAAGTCTTCCCTCGACGAAGAAGAATCTTCCCGAATTGAACGGGAAGACGATCAGACATTGATTATTGTGGATACGGCAATGTCTGAAATCCAGACGGAAGAAACAATTTTGTTTTTTACTGTTCCGTTGGGGATTATCATCACGGATGATTACCTGTTCACCATTTCCCTCCGGGATAATCAGGTCTTGCGGGACATGATGGACGGAACTGTCCGGGGTGTTCAGACGAGAATGAAGACAAGATTTGTGATGCAGTTATTATTAAGAATTACGGCAATTTATTTGCAGGATCTCAAACAGATTGACAAGACGTCTTATATTATGGAGCAGAAATTGAGCAGTGCCATGAAAAACAAGGAATTAATCCAGATGCTGGAGCTGGAAAAATCGCTTGTGTATTTTTCCACTTCGTTAAAAGCGAATGAAGTCACGATTGAAAAACTGCTCCGGGGCAGGACGATTAAGCTCTATGATGATGACCAGGATTTATTGGAAGATGTTCTGATTGAAGTCCGGCAGGCAATCGAAATGAGTAATATTTATTCCGGGATTATTTCCAGTATGGTGGAAGCGTTCGGTTCGGTGATCTCGAATAATTTGAACATGGTAATGTGGAAATTGACGGTTGTGACAATTATCATGTCTATTCCGACGATGATTTTTAGTTTTTACGGGATGAACACGGCGAATCTGCCCGTCCCGGACACCTGGTTTCCGACAGTTTTGTCCGTGGTAGTTACGTTGATTACGGCGTATATCATGCTGAGAAACAAAAAACAGAAGTAAAGGTGGATGATAGCACAATGAACAGGCTTGACGAGTTAATCAAAGAACTTTGCCCGGAGGGGATGGAGTATGTAAAACTAAAAACAATCTGTGATGTTTATGATGGGACACATAAAACTCCAAATTATACAACAACTGGAATTAAATTTGTAAGTGTAGAAAATATAAATAATCTCTATGCAACAGAAAAATATATTTCCGAGGAGAATTATAATAAATACAAAATTAAACCTCAAATGAATGATGTTTTGATGACAAGAATCGGAACTATTGGCACTTGTACTGTAATTGAAAAAAATGTCCCTCTTGCTTATTATGTATCACTTGCATTATTACGTCCCAATACTAAAATTTTAAACAGCAAGTATCTGAAGTATTATATTGAAAGCAAATATGGTAGAAAAGAATTATATAAAAGAACACTTATCAATGCAGTGCCGATTAAAGTAAATACGGGCGATATAGGTAAAATTTCAATTTTTGTACCACCATTGGAAGTTCAGCGTGAAATCGTGCGAATACTGGATAGCTTTACAGAATATACAGCTTTGCTTGAAAAAGAGCTTGCACTTAGAAAAAAGCAGTATGCCTATTACAGGAACATGCTGTTAGATTTCGGTGATAATGTCGAACGGCGGACACTTGGCGAGATTTTCAATATTAGAGATGGTACACACGATACTCCTAAAAAATCGGACAAGGGCTTTCCACTAGTTACATCAAAAAATATAATAAATGGTATAATAGATAAATCCTCGTGTTATCTTATCTCTAAAAATGATTATGATGCAATCAATCAAAGAAGTAAGGTCTATATAAATAATATTTTAATGTCAATGATAGGAACTATTGGTGCAACTGCAATTGTTAAAGAAGAACCTAATTATGCTATAAAAAATATTGGATTAATCATGACAACAAATGAAATACAAGCAAAATTTATAAATTTTTATCTGAACAGTAATTATGCACAAAAATATATTAGTGAGAATATAAAGGGAACAGCACCAAAATATTTAAGTCTTACAGCATTAAGAAATTTCCCTGTTCCATTCCCTCCACTCGAAGAACAAAAGAGAATTGTGGAAATCTTAGACAAATTTGACAAGCTTTGCAATGACCTGACAAGCGGACTCCCTGCTGAAATCAACGCAAGGAAAAAGCAGTATGCTTACTATAGAGATCAACTGCTGTCTTTCCAGGAAAGAATTATAACTTGACAAGTTGCATGTTTTGCAGTAAAATAAAAGAAAACAAAAAAGGAGAAAAACAAATTATGATTAAAAAAAATTTCAGGTTCGCAGTTTGTCTGCTCATGGCTGTCAGTTGTATGAATTTGATCCAGATGCCTGTGCTGACAAATGCGGAAGATCCTACTAAAATTGTTGTGCTCGGCGACGGCATCTCCACCGGTGCACAACTCGCTGACGGCGAAAAATCTTATCTGGAATTAATTCAAGCATCCGGAAATTATGAAATTCAGAATTTCGCGCAGGACAATTTTACAACGGCGGACGTGCTTGACAGTCTGAACGACGCACAGATTCAGCAGGCTTTGTCGGATGCGGATGTGATTCTTGTCAGTGTCGGAATTCATGATATTATGGATCAGTTTCTTGTGACGGCAAACGGATTTATGGAAGAATTCGGCTTTACACAGTTTACGGACGTTTTCACGGCTAACATAGAAGACTATGGCTTTGAAGATGAGATGGAGCTTGTTCCTTATGCCAATAAAATGGCAGATGATGTTAAGGCGAACCGTGCCGAGGCGGCGGCGAACATGCAGGCAATTACCACGAAACTTGAAGCATACCAGGACGCAAGAATCGTCTATCAGACAGTTTATAATTTATTGGATAATATCGAGATGTATGACACGCTCGGCGTAAAACGTAAAATGGCATACAACAGCATTATGAATCCGACGAGCACAGTCATCAACGGCTGTTATAATGATTATCTGGCAGGCTATGTCAAACAGCATGAGAATGCTGTCATTGCAGACGTGTATTCTGCATTTGCAGGAAATGCCTGGCAGTATACAAATTTGTATGATCTGGAAGTCAATCCGAACGCCGCCGGACACCAGGTTATTGCGGATCTGATCTTGCAGGAGATCGCAGAGCCGATCTTAGGAGATGTGAACGGCGACGGCATGATTGATGCGTCGGATGCGTCGGCGGTTCTAGTACATGCGGCAAATTTCGGTTCAGGACTGGGCGAAACGCTCACGGAATCCCAGCAGAAACTGGCGGATGTGGATGAGAACGGGTCTGTGGATTCTCAGGATGCGGCGCAGATTCAGTCTTATGCGGCGGCATTCGGTTCGGGACAGGACTATGAATTTATCAAAGATTCTTCTTCCGAAAATTCAGAAATTGTGGATGCTGATCCGAATCAGCCGGGGCAGGATTCCGATATTGTGGATGCTGATCCCTATCTGCCTGGCACGGACGATCAAATCATTGATGCAGATCCTTTTGCGCCCGTTACCTTATAATTAATTTTAAATTATCAATTTTTCGCACTCTTTTTGCATTTTTTTCTGGATTCTTTCATGTAATTATCACATTTTAGAGTATAATAAGAATTACAGAAAAAAATAAATTAAATTATTTTAAAAAATTCAATTGATTCCAGCAGAAAGGGTGCGTTTCTATGTTTGAAAATAAAAATAATCAGGATCAGCATAATTATCAGGATCTTTATCAGAATCACGAAAGTCAGGACGGTTATATTGACTATGTTTCTGATTCCGGCAATTCCCGGGGACACAAAAACAACGGCGGAAAAAGTTTCCTCAGAATCGTTGCTGCTGTCGCTGCAGTTGCCATCGTGTCTGTTTCATCCATTGAGATGTATAAACTATTCGGCGGAAATCATTCCAATTGGGATGCCGTTGTCACCAGTGATGCTGACAACCCGGACGGGAACAGCACGGCGGAAGATTTTTCTGTTTCCGGTGATGCCGAGGATTCCGGAAATTCCGGAGATACGAAAAATTCCGGTGCGGCTGTGAATTCCACTGCCAACTGGATTAATATGTCTGCGCCGGAAGGTGCGCTGAGCATTCCGGATATTGTCGAAAAAGCACTCCCGTCTGTCGTCGGCATTAATGCCACTTTTGAATATACGCCACAGAACACGCAGAGTTACTGGGGATTCGGTTTCGGCTACGGCATTCCGAATTATGGTAGCGGCGATTCCGGACAGACACAGCAGATTGTTGGCACCGGGACGGGTATCATCATGACAGCGGATGGCTATATCATCACAAATGCACATTGTATTTATGATAATGAGAGCGACTACAAATGCGGAAAAGCTGTCAATGTTAGTGTTGTCATGGGTGATGAGGATGAAACAGAATATGATGCCGAAATTGTCGGCTATGATTTGGAAACAGATCTTGCCGTCCTCAAAATCAGTGCAAACGGATTAACACCGGCGGAATTCGGCAACAGCGATGAACTGCGTGTGGGTGAAACCGTTGTTGCGATCGGCAATCCGCTTGGCTTTGAATTGTTCGGCACAACAACCTGCGGCATTGTTTCGGCACTGAATCGTGAAATTACCATCAATGAGAAAGATATGACACTGATCCAGACGGATGCGGCGATCAATCAGGGTAATTCCGGTGGTCCTTTGCTGAATGGTTATGGTCAGGTTATCGGGATTAATTCTGCAAAAATGTCCTCATCCTACGGCAGTGCTGGTGTGGAGGGACTCGGCTTTGCCATTCCGATCAGTGACGCAAAAGAAATTATCGAAGATTTAATTGAGAACGGCTATGTGACCGGCAGACCGCAGTTGGGGATTACGGGTGTGAATGTTTCCGAATCCGATGCAGAACACTTCAGTATGCCATTGGGTGTCTATGTCTATGGTGTGACAGGCGGCAGTGCGGCAGAGCAGGCAGGTATCTGCCAGGGCGATGTCATCACGGCAGTTGAAGGGACGGAAATTTCCAATATGGACGAACTCAATGAAGCGAAAAATCAGTATAACGCTGGGGATACGATCACGCTGACCATTTTCCGTTCCGGGCAATCCCTGGAACTGGAGCTGACACTCCAGGAAGTTCACCAGGAAGAAAATTAAAATTTTAATATTATTTAAAATACTATTTTAGATAATTTAAAATCATATCAACTTTTCCTCTTTCAGAATATTTTTCACAGGAACAGGCAGAAATAAGCATATTTTCTGCCTGTTTTTGCCGGAAGTATTTTTAAATATTCAAAAATATTTCCGGATATTTTTTTGATTTTTTATGTTTCTTTTCTTTTCAATTTTTTTCCATCACTGGAAAATATGGCATAAAAAGGGCAGCAAAT
>CAMWWG010000009.1 GCA_947177935.1 uncultured Ruminococcus sp.
GTCAACTTCTGAGAGAATTTTTCCGTTCTGCATCAAATAGAAAAAGCTTTGAGGAGATTCTAAATAGTATTCCAGATTTTGACAAATTATATAGTATCCAAGATAATCAAAGTTATTTGCTTGATTTTCAGGAAATTTTAAAGAATACATTCTTATTCCCAAATTTTTCATACTCTGGCTGAAAAAGAAATTCAAAATCTGATACTGCCTTTTTGTGGAAAATTTTGTATATTTTTCATTTTTGCCCGGATTCATCCAAAAACTGACTGTTTTCTGGTCTACTCCCATAAAATCGGCAATATTTTTCTGAGTGACTCTTGTTTCTGACTGACTGTTCAGAGCATTGAAATAATCTTTGAAAATTTTGAAAAATATCCTGTTCTCAATATGATGATATGTTTTGAAACAAGATTTTTTACAAATATAGTCAAAACATTTCTGCTTTATATCTTTCCCATTTTTGTTATGCGGAAATCCACCTGTTTTATAACGTTTCAATTGCTTATCACTTTTGCCAATCGCATCAGCAAACTCTTTCATATCAATATCTAATTCATCTATCATATATTTCAGCCATGTTTCATGATTGTCCCTTTCGTTTGTCACACTTTTCTCTCCTTTTTCATCACTTATTTTGCAACTGTATACTAATTATTATCTGAATGAAATCTGAAGAACGTCAGTAAATCATTATATACTTCCATTCGGTTTATTTCGTTGAGAAGTTCATGTCTTGCACCACTGTAAAGTTTTATACCAACATTACAGGAATTTTCCGAAAGTCTGCTGAAAACCTTATATACACCTTTTCCGTAATCGCCTACAGGGTCTGCATCACCGGCGATAAGAAGTGTCGGAAGGTCTTTTTTATATCCCAAAAACCACGCATCATCTGAAACATACTTTAACACACCCATAAGATTTTCATAACCATTAATAGTGAAATTAAATGTACATTTGGGGTCTCTATTGTATTGATCTACAATTTCCTTATCTCTTGAAATCCAGTCATTTTTACTGCTGCAATCCGGTATTTTTTTATTATAACTATCAAAAGCAAGTTTATAGATTTTTTCGCTCCGGAAATATTCTCCCTTAACTTTCTTTATTTTTTTGATAACTGTTATTATTTTGTCAATTGCAACCATGCCCCCACTTGTTCCGCAGAAAACAGCTCCATTAAGGCATCCGGCATAAAGTGCACTATAGGCTCTCGCCATAAAACTGCCCATACTATGCCCGAAAAGGAAATAAGGAATATTATGGTATTTTTCTTTCATGATACCTGTAAGCGTGTAAAGGTCGGAAACAACATTCTGCCAACCGTTTTCCTGTGAAAAATAGCCCAGTTCGTCATCAGTATCAATGCTGTTGCCATGACCAAGATGGTCATTTCCACAGACAATAAAGCCATTGTCTGCCATATATTCGGCAAAATCCATATATCTGTCGAAATATTCGCACATACCATGCGAAATCTGTATTATACCTTTTATGTTATTTTGCGGCAAAATTATATGATATGAAATATCATGAATGCCGTCAGCACTTAAAAAAGTTCCTGTCTGATGTATATTCATAGAAAAATATCCTTTCGTCATTTTTTGTTATTATATCATTCTAAGAAAAGATTGTCAACAGACTTAAAAAAATTTTCTTTGAAAATTCCAATAAAAAATGACCCTGAAAAGTTTTCAGAGCCATTTGCGTATATTTATCGATGATTGCTCGTATATAGACAGGACGGATTATATGCAAACCTGTGAACGACCCATTGTCTAAAGATTTCTTCCAGACGGTCTTTGCCGTCCCATGCAGTATTTTCAATCATGGTTCTGATGGGGTTTACTTTGTTTCTGGTTGCAATGATATTTAGAAATTTTGCAATTTTTGTAGAGTTGCATCTGGCTAATTCAAATTGCAGTTCATTGTAAATCAGATCCAGTGCATTTTCTTTCAGATGTTCCTGCGATTCTCTTTGAAAGCCTGTGAAAATGTAATCCCTCAGAATTTCGTCATATGTGACTGTATAGCCTTTCTGATCCAGGTATGCAGTCAAATTTTCGATTGTAAGTGAGCCTGTTCCGTCAACATCATAGTCAGATAAAAGTATTTTTCTTTTTCTTAATGTCCGATTCTTAGATTTTTCGATCTTTTTGACAGCTTTCGGCGTGTAGTGTTTTGTTTTCGCAATTGCATCAGTCAGAAGCTGTTTGGTCTTGTCCTTGCCCAGAGCCTGTACAATGTCGCTGATGTCACCTTTTTCGGGACATTCATTCCAGATACGCTTTGCCGGGACAATCATTACAGATTCAGCAATCGGATGGACATTTTTCGCAATAAATTCCCCGTATGCCGTACCTGTTTCGTCATTATCCGTTAGGATCATGATTGCTTTTCCGTGCAAATCCTGATTATATAAGTCGGCATTCCATCCGGACTGCCGTCCACCGCCGGAAGTACAGGTAGCTGTAAAATGGAAACAATTTTCAAGCGTTTCTACGTCTTTTTCTCCCTCAGCGAACCAGACCAGGGGGCTTGTACTTGTACAGAGTTTTTCAGCATGGTATAAGGGCATTTTCATGCCATTCAGTCCGGTTGTCTTTCTTCCGGTCTTTGGATCAACGGCATACCAGTAAGTCTTTTTTTCGCCGTCCGGGAGCTTTGTAATGTGCTTTTCGGCAAGTACAGTTCCATTTCTGTCTTTGTAAACATGGATTCGTTTCACGCCCTGCGGATTGTATGAATTATTTTTCTGTTCCATTTTGATTTCCCCTTGATTGATAATTTTTTTCACATTGACATTTTCAATGTATATGTAGGGGTTGTATTCGAGTTTGGAGGGGTTGGGGTTATAAGATCCAGTTTTGCGGATCGTCGGGAGGACTTCAGAAGTCACCCAGTGCTTAAACTTTTTTGCCGCCGGGAGTTTGGATGCGAGAACCAGACTGTATAAGCCGGATTCATTGATGATTGTTAGCCCTCGATTCGGAATATTTTCTAATGCCCTGTTTTGGGGCATTAAAAATTCATGACAGAATTTTTTTGACAAAAGCATTTTATCATCTTCATCAACATGTCGCTGAATTGCATTGTTTGGCTTTTTATATTGTAAAGCCTTAGCAACATCTGTGCCGACAAAATAAATTTGTCCGTCGATTTCGATTGTCCGGATCTCGCCGAACTCTTCATGATTAAAGATTTGAATTTCGTGCATGTTTCGCACTCTCCTTTTGTTTTAGTCAGCTTTTTAAATATAGAACTTTTGTTCTTATTATTCTTATTGAAAAAACTGCTGAAAACAAAAGTTTCCGCAGTAAAAAAATACTTGACAAACACCGCCCAATATGTTATAATAGATACAACATGAGCGTATTGCTTACAGCTATTCTTAAGTTTTGTTCGGAAAACTTTTGTTTTAGTGTCTGTTATGGTGTTACCAGCACCATTTCAGACGGTGAGCGATATGCTCTATTTTTATTCTAGCATAAAATTCCTGGTTTGTCAATACCAATTTTCATATTTTTTCCGCCGGTTTTCCAGATTGCCGGGAGGACTTCTGCATACAAGCACAGCTTGCAGAAAAATCTTATAGAGAGCGAATGCTTTGTCAAATAAGCAAATCTGACCGTACCGGAATTTCCGGTACAGTCAGTAGTTATGAAGATATAGATTTTATTTTGTTACAGGTTTTACAGATTTAGCGATTTTGATCAGTTCGTCAAGGAAGTCGTCAGGCATTTCCTGCACTATAAGAGTGAAGACATATTCACCGTTATCCCAGACGAGGAAGGTGCTGGTATAGTATTCACTGCCACGCATGGTAGGACGTTTTGTGACAAAGCCGGCGTATTCCCCTACCTTAACGGGAGTGATCGAGCTGTCATTCTGCTGGATGTCGATGCTGTAGTGAGATTTCGTGCATTGCAGGAGTTCGAGACTACTTCCCACATCATTCTTCCGACCCTGATAATAGGTTTCAAATGTCGTTCTGTAGTGGGTTGTATAACGGGGCTGACCCTCGATCGCATGGAAGTCCTCATAATCCTGTGCCTCCTGATCGAAGTAGAATCCATCTGGCAAATAAGTGAGATTATATATGGTATCGAGCGCAGTCGCTCCATTCGCAGAAGCTGGTGTGATATGCCAGGTATTTACATCCCCGTTCCAGTTCTGGATGTTGAAACCATCCACAACAGGAACAGTATTATCCGTCACAGGCTGAACGGATTCTGCTATTTTTGTGATTACATTGCGCCAGTTACTGGGAATACCGCTTTCAACAGAATCGATTGCATCTTCAAACTCGATTAGGAAGATATAATCTCCTTCATCCCAGTAAAGCGAGTGTTTCTCCCAGGTGTAACTCGATTGTTCGTAAATCTTAGTAACTTCAAAAGCAGGATTTCCGGCGATTGTCATCGGCGTAACCGTCATATTTTCGTCAAAGCGGATATCTGCCTGAAAATCGTTCTTGACGATCTGCTTCACGATCACTTCGCCGCCGTAGTAATAATCGTTTGTTTCTGGATTGCGTTTCGCCCGAAGGTGCGTCGTAAACGTTCGGCGAGGGAGTCCGTCACGTTTGGACTCAGCTTCGTACCAGTCTTCAATATACTGCCAGCCCTCGAAATCGGAATAGAGTTCAGCCGGAACGTAGGCAGGAACATAATTTGTATAGACCTCGGCAGGGGTGTTTGTGAGATGATCGGCAGTAATCAGCCAATAATTCTGATCAGCGGCATTGAGATAACCGCTCTGAACAGTGAAACCGGGAATTTCTGGGAGATTCTTTGCAACGGGATCAGAAGCAGCATCATGCGGAACTGCGGAGACGAGCATTTCAATGATCTCTTCTATCATACGATCATCTGCTCCGTTCAAAGCATAAGTTTCAATCTGGAAAATGTAATCTCCTCTATCCCAAACGATATCTGTTTCAGAATAGTCTCCAAAAGTTTCCATATTATAGTAGACATAGCCTTTTTTTCCATCATAGGTGAACGGCTTGAAAATGCCTTTCCCCTGTTCATAGTAGACAATATTGGCAAATACTCTCTTAATACGTTTTTTGAACTCAAAACGATAGCTTTCGCTGCCTGTAAAGTAACTGCTGTCAACATCGTATGTGACCACAGACTGCCATATGTCCTCATTTTGGGACATAGCAGAAACATGATAGCTTTCTGCGGATTTCAGGTCATCGGAATTGACTGTGATACCATTCGGCAGATAAGCAGGCAGTTCCATCGTAAGCACTCGATTTTCAGCTCCGTCGAGCGAATCCGGAACAAGATAGCGGGCATTTTCATCACTGCTGGAAGCATATTCCGTCTCATCGACCATACGAAAGCCGGGAATGATGGGATAATCTCTGTCATCATAGGAAAGTTCCGTCCAGACCAGACCCATTTGAACAGGAGTCTCTGTTATGGTTTCTGTAGGCAATTCCTCCGCAGGAATTTCTTCGGCATTCACCTGAACGGGAACGGCATTGCTGAGGATGTTTGGAGAAACTTTCTGTTCCTTGAGAGGCTGAACGGATGCATCCTCTGAATCTGAACCCTTAACGGAAACAACTGTTCCGTCATTTTCCTTAGTCTCCGCAGGATCGGAGGATTTCTTCTGATTGTCAGCAGATTGATCCTGTTCCGATTTGGGATGGAACAGCGAAACTTTTTTCTGTTCCTGATTTGCCTGATTTTCTTTTGACGTATTTTCTGTTGTGTCCTGTGTCTCTTCGGTGAAGTCGATTTCAGCGGTCTGCATGTCCTCTGATACGACTGTGTTGAGCCGATTCAGAGAATAGATTCCGCCAAAAGTACCAGTACAGATCAGCAGACATGCCGCCGCAGCGAAAGTTCTTCGCCAGCCGTATGGATGCACAGCAGTCACCTGAACATCGGATTCCTGAATCAGTCTGCTGTTTTTCTGCATCTGGTATTTCTGTTCGCTCATTGCAAGAATCTTCTTCATTTGGTGAGGGCTTGCCGCAGGACAGTGTTCAGCGATCTGCTCAATTGTCTGATGATCCGCATAATGCAGTGCATAGAGTTCGTCTTTCTCCAATTTCATAAAAATTCCTCCTTTATCGTGAAGTCAAATTCAAAGTCCTTTTTTTCGAGCATTCCTCTCAGGCGTTTAATTGCTCTGCTTGAACGCATTCGGACAGCTACGGGATTCAGATGGACAATTTTTCCGATCTCGGCAGAATTCCGGTTGTAATAGTACTTCTGAATGAGGATCGTTGCATCCGGCTCACCCAAAGAAAGAATTTTCTCCAGAAGCTGTCTGGCGGCTACAGTTTTCTCATAATCTTCGGCAATATTTACTTCGGAAACCATTTCTTCAAATCCTTCTTCTATTGAAATCGTTCTGCCTGATTCCGATGACAGCCGACGAAAAGCAGTAATTGCCATACGTTTCGCCAGAGTACCGATGTAACTTTTTAAATTCCCTTCATAGACGCTGTCCAGATGCAGAAAAACTTCTGCAAAGATATCGCTCATACATTCATCCACATCTTCCCGGCTGCCGACACTGCCCAGCTTACTCCAGACGATGGTATAGACATAATTGCTGTACTGATCGAATAGTGCCTGATGCCCTTCCAAAGGTGATTGTTTAATCAATGAACGTATTTCGCTGTCAGTCATGTGATGTCACCTCATTAAAAGCAAATGATTCATGCATGATTGCTTTCACTAGATACAATCGCAAAAATGCAGGAAAGTGTAACAGTTTTTTTTTATTATTTATGATAAAAAAAATTACGTGACATCCTCCCCCGCTGAAAGAGGCGGGGAATTTCTCGCTGTGATTAGTTAAAATTAACTAATCAGATGCTTATAAAATTGTTTAGTTTGCTATATTTGTTCGTTTGCAGTTGAATTTTATTGTTTTCTGTGCTATAATTATGATAACAACTGATGAATGGAGGAATTGATATGGCAATTCACAAAAGAATTCTGTCTGCTCTGACATCTGCCGGAATCTGTGCATCTGCATTTTCCGGAATTCTTCCCGGAAACCTAAGCGGAGAAATCAGTGTCTATGCAGCGGAAAATTATCCGGTACAAGAGTTCCGGTTGGCGATGGCGGATACGGATAATCATATCACTGCATCTGGAACAGCCCTAATGCCTTCGGAGATGCAGGGAACAGATGCTGAAAAGTGGTCACTGAATTATGTGAGCGACGGAGTATTTGAAATCGTCAGTTCATCTAATGGCTATATTCTTACAGCAAACGACTCCGGAGTTACTCTTGCCGTAGATAATGACGGTGCAAATCAGCGATGGAAAATTGAGGGTGTAGAAAAAGATTTTGACGGCTACTATCTGTATTACAAAATCACCAGCAATGCGGATTCTACGAAAACTCTCACTTATACAGAAGGAGCAGGCTTCGGGCTTTCATCCTACAGTGGTGCAGACTACCAGAAGTATAAGCTGAATCTCGACGGTCTGGAGGGATTTGCCGCAAACTGTATGACTTCCTCAGGAGAAAAAGCTGGAGTCATCGGCGGACTGCTCGGCGAGGTTGTATATGTTTCGACTGCTGATGAGCTGGAAAAACAGCTTAATTCTGTAGGAGCTCAAACGATCGTCATCACTGCGGATATCGATATGCAGAAAAAAGGCAATACCCGTATCCGTGACAATAAGACGATTGTAGGCTCATATTCTGCCCATACAATTTATGATTCTCAGTTCCGTACGAATGATGCTTACGGTGCAGAGGACGACAGTCCCAGCGATAACATCATTTTCCGGAATCTGGATATGCAGGCAAAGAATGTTCCTAACCGTATTCTGATTAATATCTGGTCATCTCGTCAGATCTGGATTGATCATATTAACTTTAACAGTGATCTTGCAGTGGATAGAACCGGCAACGGTCAGGATGAAGTCGGCAAGTTTATCTGGATTAATACGCCTTATGAAAGTTATTATGACGCTAAGGACAGATTACGCAGTCCGGATTACATCACAATTTCTTACTGTAAATTCACCCATCGTTACTGGACGGTAGCCTACGGAACGCAGAATGATGAAATTACCCGTGACAGAACGACATTACTCTATAACTGGTGGAATGAAGATGTCCGCCGCTGTCCTCAGCTTGGTAACGGCAGTGCCCATATTTATAATAACTATTTCAGCGGCTATGATAGTGGAAATGGAGGCGGTACTGCTCAGATTATCGGCGGAGATGGTTCAGATATGGTAAGCGAGAATAACCGTTTCCAATCCTTTACACAAGAACAGGCACTCAGCATGGGCGGAGGCAGTGATCCGGCACGGGATACCGGCTCATATATTTCTTCCAGCAGTTCAGCAACTCCCTCTGCGGTCAATTTCACTGCTAAGAATACAAGCACATGGTATCCGAATAATGAAAATTACGGTTATGCACTGCTCGATGCGTATAATACTAAGGGAACAGATACAAAAGATTTCTGTACAAAATATGCTGGATGTTTCAGTTCCAAGTCTGGAATCAAGTACATTACAGACAGTGATCTTGCAGACTGGATTGCTATAAAATATGCTTCTCCGTTCCTGAAACATGTTGATTTCAGTACCGCAACAGCAGCAAGTTTTACGAACGGTTCGACCTACAGAATCAAGAATGTCAATTCCGGATTGTACATGCAGGTGGATGGTGCTAAGACTGAAAACGGTACAAACGTACAGCAGTGGGGTACTTCTGACGGTACAATTCATGACATCTGGAAGCTGATCGACGCCGGTGACGGCTATTATTATCTTGTATCAGCAGTCGGTGACGGCGGTTCTTATGTGCTGGATATTGCCGAACAAAAGACTGCTAACGGTACGAATGCAGATATTTATCAGTATAACGGCGGTAAAAATCAGCAGTTCATGTTCACGATGAATCCGGATGGTTCCTATAAAATCCGTACCAGAGTTTCTGACAGGAAATCTGCTGTAGAAGTTGCGGACGCTTCCACCTCCAGCGGTGCAAACGTTCAGCAATGGGAAATCAACGGACACGATTGCCAGAACTGGATTCTGGAAGCTGTCGACAATCCAGGAACAAAAATGGATACTAGCATGATCTATGAATTTGAAAATGTCCACAGCGGTATGGTAATGGATATTGAAGCCGGAAATATAGCAGATAATTCTAACGTTCAGCAGTGGACTACCAGTCATTTCAAAAGTCAGCAGTGGACACTTCAGGAATTTTCCGGCGGTGGAAACTATTACTATATCCGTTCTGAATCTGATCCAGATTATGTGCTGAAAGCAGAAAGCAGTTCTAATGGCGGCAATATTGATATCTCTTCCTATAATACCAAGGATAGTACGATGCTGTTCAAGTTTGCTAAGAATCCGGATGGTACTTACTATATTATGACAAGAGCTTCAAAAGATTCCTGTCTGGTAGAAATCGATAGTGCGAGTATTTCGAGCGGAGCAAATGTTCAGCAATGGAATCCGACAAACCATGATTGTCAGAAGTGGAATCTTATAACAGAGAAAAAGTCTGAACCGGCTACAGAACCAACAACTCCCGGTGATGTGAATCATGATGGAGAATGTACCGTTTTAGATGTGATACTGCTTCAAAAATGGCTGCTGGCAGTGCCGGGTACGAAACTTCCTGACTGGAAAGCTGCTGATCTCTATAAGGATGAAAAATTAAACATATTTGATCTGATCTTAATGAAACGACTTCTTCTAGAAGAAGCAAAATGAATCACTTATGAATACTGGAAAAGAAATACTAATAACTGATGAACAAGTGCCATTTTAGGACGTTCAGTATATGTACCGTGAAAAAAGTTGATACTAGTATCAACTTTTTTCTGTTCATAATATAGAAACAATTATTTTGAAAAATTTTTTGTTGGCTCTGCCAATCGGTAAATTCCGACTCCCTTTTTTATCATGCCAAAAAATACTGACAGCAAGATCGGCACAGCACGCAGGAGAATGGGGGCGGTGGTTGAAACGCCATCCATCTATCTCAATATGACAGCCGTTGAGAATCTCAAAGAACAGTACAGAATTTTAGGACTGCCTGTTAGGCAAAACGAAAATACAATCTTCTGACTGTATCTTTATATTGGTTATATGATATCCTATATTTTTTAGTTTGTCAAGTTTTTTTGCGCAATTCATCCCCCACTTATAGAGATGGAGGATTTCTTGCTGATATTGGTTAAAAAATTCTTTCTGTGTTATTTCTGTCTATTGAAAATCTGTGTTCCAAAGGCAGTTCATATTCTGCAAAGTCTACAGTTCTATGGAACTGTGGCTGTATGCCACGGCGAATGATCCAGTTTGTACCGACTGGCATATTTAAAATACGGTGTACTGGCACATTACAGCGTTTCGCAATGAGTTCCGCAGTGATATAATCATTTCCGCCCATGTAAATTGTTGTGTCGCAGTTTTCCATAATGGTATGTGCGCTAACTTGGTAGCTTGCTTCAAGCTGTGACGCAGATTGCAGCATTAGCATGGCAGATATTCCTCTTGAACGAATATTAGCAATCATATTTTCAAATCCTTCAATCCGACAATTTGTTCCGAAATCATCTAGAATGAACTGTACAGGAACAGGGAGCTGACTATCACTTTGCGCATCTGCTATGGTGCAAAGTCTGTTCATTGCCTGCCAATAGAAGATATTTGCAAGCAGGTCTTTAGAACGATCTGTATCACTGATTTCTACAAAAATTGCTGATTTCTTCATTCCAATTTCGTCTATGCAGATGTCGTTAGAACTTGTCATTTTCCGAATGCCCTCTGTATCTAATTCTGCAAGTTTGGCATTCAGTGTCATAATGACAGTTGCCAATGTTTTTTCTGGATTTTGAGTAAATTTTTTCCATTGACGATAGGCAGAACTTTCTTTTCCTGTGTACTGTCTCCAGAGACGTTGAAGGATCTGGAAATATTTGTCCATTTGGCAAATTTTATTTTTAGAGATGGCATCTGGATTCATGCAGGTGAGCAAAATGGGGATTTCCATTAGATAACAATTCCAGCAAGCAAGCTCCATGTCATGGTATTTTATTTTTAAGTCCCGGACTTCTATCAGAAAAGAAATTAATGCAGACAGCAACATGAGTGCGGCATGATTCCAAAAAGGGTCATTTTCTTTCCCGGTATAATCAGAATAGACAATCATTTTTGATAATTTCATAATGTCGTCACTGGTATGAAGATCATGCAAAGGATTATAATTCTGTGAACACTCCGGATGAATGAAGTCCATGTGAGTGACTTTGTAGCCATTTTTTAGAAACATTGTGGCATAATTTCGATATAAATTGCCTTTGGGATCGGAAATGACATAACTTCCTACCATGGAACAGATATTAGGTTTCACTATGTTTCTTGTTTTTCCTGAACCTGATGTACCAAAAATCAGATAATTATTATTCCGTCTTGTTTCATAACAATTCCGACTTTGCAGAGTGCCATTTGGCAAGACAGTAGCATTGCTCTGATGTGCAATCTTAATATTTTGATTCATAAAATTCACTCCTCAGCGATAATTTTTTTTAAGCCTTTTCGATTTTTTTCAGTTTTTGTAAATTTGCAGTAGCCGACTGACTGCCATTTCCCGCAGCAGAACGATCAATGCTATCCCTTCTTCGACTGTATAAAATGAAATGATTCACTGTAATGCTCCTTTTAGATGCTATATGGACTGCTAATCGCATCACATAGTCCAAAAGCAATCGCTTCTTTTGCAGTCATATAATTGTCAAAGGCTGTTGCCTTGTCAATTTCTTCCATCGTTCTTCCCGTACATTCCGCAAGAATCTGATTTAGAATCGCTTTTGTTTCCACCATAGACTGCGCAGTTTTTTCAATCGTCGTAACAGAACCGCCCAGACCACCAGCAATTAATGGTTCATGAATCATGACTTTTGCATGAGGAAGAATCAATCTTCTGCCTTTTGGACAGCTTGCAAGGATAATCGCTCCCATGCTTGCTGCCAATGACATGCATAGAACAGAAAGTTGATACGGATACGCCTTGACAGCATCCACAATCGCCAAACCTGGAAGAACTTCTCCACCGGGAGAATTCAGGATCAAGACAACATCTTTTCCCTGCTGTGCGAGATAACGCAGAGAAAAAATGATTTCTTCTGCCGACTGACTATTAATTTCGCCGATTAATGGCACAACGCCCTGCATTAACTGAGCTGTATGCATTTCTATTTCATGGATGCCTGAAATATCTTCAAGAGGAACTCTGTTCATTTTAATCACTCCTTAAATTTTTCATTAAAATCAAATATCATGATTTTTGTTTTATTTATTTTGATTTAGAAATCAATTTTAATTTAGCGTAGTTATATCATAGCATATTCAATTTGAGTTGTCAATAAAAATTTGAAATTTATATCTAGCTGAATAGCACACAAATCGACAAGAAATTGA
>CAMWWG010000010.1 GCA_947177935.1 uncultured Ruminococcus sp.
TTACAAGAGAATAATATCTGCGATGCGTCAAGATTCCTGTATTACTTCAATGCCGGCGGTTTTGGCTATGAATTTGAGGATTATCTTCCGGCAACCACAAGCCGGCTGAAATTCTACACCATGGAGGGCTATTTCTTTCCGGATACGTACACGTTCTATGAAGAAATGGAACCGGATGCAGTCTGCCGCAAGATCTATATGAATTTTGATCTGAAAATCACGGAAGAAGACTACGCCCGGATGGAAGAACTCAACACAACACTTGACGAAGTCATTATTCTGGCTTCTATGGTACAGGCAGAAGCAGCAAATGCGGAAGAGATGCCTGAAATTGCGTCTGTATTCTGGAATCGTCTGCATTATCCGGAGAACTTCGGCGGCGGAAAATTGCAGTCCGACCCGACTTCAAAATATGTCACGCAGGTGATTAAGCCGAATATTGAACTTGAAAATCAGCAGATCTACGATGCTTATGACACGTATGTCTGTGTCGGACTCCCAGCCGGTGCGATCGGTAATCCCGGCATGGATGCCATCCAGGCTGTATTATATCCCAGTGAAACGAATTATTTCTATTTCTATGCGAATATTGACACTGGGGTTACTTATTTTGCGGAAACGCTGGAACAGCACAACGCCAATATTGAAATGGTCAGACAGCAACAGGCGGATGCAGAAGCTGCCGCAGCAGCTGAAAATCCCGAAAATGCAGGTGAAGCACAATGATGGATAGGCAGAAAAAAACGGAAATTCTTGCTCCTGCCGGTGATATGGAGCGATTGCAGTCCGCATTGGATTTCGGAGCAGATGCAGTCTATTTAGGTGGTCAACTGTTTGGAATGCGTGCCGGCGCTCCCAATTTCAATCCGGAAATGCTCTGCGAAGCCGTCCGGCTTGCCCATTCCCGGAATGTCCGAGTCTATTTAACCGTCAACACGCTCCCACGTAATCCGGAATTTGCATTATTACCGGAATTTATTGCCAATGCCGTCCGTGCCGAGGTCGATGCGCTGATTATTGCAGATCTGGGCGTGTTCCAGATGGTCAGAGAACTTGCGCCGGATATGCCAATTCATATGTCCACACAAACGGGAATTGTCAATTATGCAACAGCGAATGCACTTTATCAGATGGGCGCAAGGCGTGTTGTTCTGGCAAGGGAATTATCTCTGGAAGAAATCGCAGAAATCCGGGCGCATACGCCGGAAGATCTGGAATTAGAAGTATTTGTACATGGCGCAATGTGTGTGTCTTTCTCCGGAAGATGTTTGTTATCCGCTTATTTCACAGACCGGGATGCCAACCGTGGCGCATGTGCACAGCCGTGCCGGTGGAAGTATTATCTCACAGAAGAAAAACGTCCTCATCTGCCAATGGAAATCCAGGAAGAACCGGAAGGGACTTATATTCTGAATGCAAGAGACATGTGCATGATTGATCATCTGGACAAGCTTGCACAAGCCGGTGTGACTTCGTTCAAGATCGAGGGACGGGCAAAATCTGCTTATTATGTCTCTGTAATCACGAATGCCTACCGGATGGCAATGGATGAATATTTAAAAAATCCGGAAAACTATCAGCTCCCGGCATGGATTCATGAAGAAGTGTTCAAAGTCAGTCACCGGAGATACTGCACAGGATTTTTCTTTGGTCATCCGAATGCCTGTCAGTATTATGAAAACAGTGGCTATATTGCGTCCTGTGATGTCGTGGGAATTGTCCGGAAATGCGAAAACGGCAGGATTTATGCAACGCAAAGAAACCGTTTCTTTGCCGGCGATCAATTAGAAATTCTTGCACCGGGTCAGCAGCCGGTTGTCATCCGTCCGGAGAAGATTTATAATGCTGAAAATCAGGAAATCCAGACTGTCAATCATGCGATGATGGAATTTTCATTTGATTATGATTTTAACAATCCGGAGTATAAAACATTCCCGGCAAACAGCATTATCCGGATGCCGGTGAAGAATCCTATCCCGGAAGAAACGGAAATCAGGTAAATTTCATGGAATATTTTAATAAAAATATTAAAAATTATAAGATAATTTATATTCTGTTATTTTATCTTGTCTGGACAATCTGTCAGCTTGTCATCCGTCCGGCATTGTATCAGATTACGCCGGACGGGAGTATTTTGTTTCAGATTCTGTTTGACGGCGTTTTAAAAAATCTGCTCTGGACAGTCCCGGCTTTGTTTCTGATCCGAAAATTCAACCAAAAATTATGGATCAAGTCCGGGGAATTATTCCAGAATCCCTTAAAATTAGAAACAGACCAGAAAAAAGAAATTTTATGGATCATCCTGTTGGAAATTATTTTTTGCGTTCTGAATTCTGTGGTATCTCACAAGGGACTCTATTTCCGGACAGACGGCTTGCCGGAATGTGTGTCGTTTTTGTTTGTCGGAATCACGGAAGAATTCGTATTCCGGGCATGGCTTCTGAATTCCGGCATCAAAGATAACAATCAGAAAAATCAGTATTTCGCAATTGCCGTCAATGCTATCCTGTTCCTGTGTATTCATTTCCCGATCTGGATTCTGCAAGGAAATTTTATCACCAATTTTACAAGTCTCGGCTTTGTGATGATTCTGGCGCTGAGCGTGTTTTTCAGTTGGACGATGCTCCGTTTTCGCAATATCTGGATTCCTGTCGGTGTACATATGCTGTGGGATATTCTGGTAACGATACTAAATTAATATTTTGTTAATATTTAGGAGATATAAATTTTAATGAAAAAATACAGAATCATACTGGCATGTATGGTTGTTCTTTCCGGCTGTGCTAAGAACCATTTAGACAATACTACAGAAACTGTTTCTGTGAATGAGAATCAAGAAACAACAGAATCCACAACAGAACCTGATTACTTAGAATATGACGATCCTTTTATACTTTCGATGATCTTCCCCGTGCCTGATGATGCTGACCCATATGAGATACGAAAACATTATACTTTTGTGGCTCGGAAAAATGGTGTGATTGTGTGTTATAATAAAATGGGTGTGCAGTTTCTGGAGGCAGATTGCAGCTGGATAAAAGATACATCACCCTATGTATATGAGCGTTGTTATTTAGACTATCATGATTTTGATTTTGATGATTATGCTGATTTTTTTGTTGCTGAAAAATATGATTCCTCTTATTCATCTTTATCCAAAAGCGGTAAATATTTTCGTTTCAATCCAGATATGGGATTATTTGAACCCTGGGAAGAACTAAATGAAATTGGTTACCAGGTTAATCCGTATCGCAATTCGAATCTTGAGGAAAGGTTAAATACAAATGTTTGGGAAAATGGTGCCTATGAGGTAAAAACATATCAATGGCAGAATGGAAAATTGGTGATGATGGAACGGAAATTTCAGTATCCTGTCGAGAGTGAAAATCCAGAGGACAAAACGTATTATAGTAATTTTTTCTCTTATGGCAATGGCTATGAAGAATTATATAAACGTGAAAAGCTTGTTTATGTAGACCATGCAGAATGGCCAACTGTAACAGAAATTCCTATAGAATGAAAGAAAATAAGCCGCAATCCCTCGAGCTTTAGACGATAGGTTAAGGGATTCTAAAAATTTTTCTTGACAACAGAAAAATTTTGTGATAAAATATAATAATACGGCAGGGACTGTCAGATTTCAAGCCTGTAGAGCCTGAGGTAATAAATGTATTTTAAAAATCAAAAAAACAGCGCAGAACGTGAAAACTTTATGCAGTAAGAACGGATGTGTTCTCGCCTGCAAAAATAAAAGAGCCTGTTTCAGGTAGAAATAGAAACGGAGTTTTTTGCGAATTTCTTGTCTCTTTTAGCAAGAGAAGTGCAATGTTCCGTGAAATGATAGAAACAATTAAGGCACTAACAGCAGACTATCTTTATTATTTCAAAAGAAATAGTGCCTTGTCCTACGGCTTATCCCGCAGCATTATGTGAAGAATGTTACACAAAAAGCCGTGTTAAGACAGCTACAGCAATCTAGTATGATTCAATTGTATGAATAATACTGTCTTGAAAATGGTGCATACAGCAGCTTTTTATTGATACAATGATTTTGTATACTGCACCGTGAACAATTTAAGGCACACACAGCAGAAATTTTTTGATATGCAGAAATGCAATTTTGTGCCTTGTTTTCCAATCGAAAGGAAGTTTTTAATGTTAAATTATCTTCAGCAGGAATCAAATCTGATTCATACCGAAAATGGTGCATTAACCCACAGCACTAGTGGCTCTTTCTGTCTTGATCTGTTTTTCCGTGCAGGTGCAATGCGGAATGCCTTAGAACAGGAAATTGCAGATGTTGTGACACGTTCCTTTGCGGAGGATGCCGTGAAGACGTTAAAAATCATTTTTTTTGCACGGGATGTGAGAGGCGGTCTAGGGGAACGACGGTTTTTCCGGATTGCCATGCGGACACTGATCGCAATCGCTCCGGAAGCTGTTGCCCGTAATGTTCCATATTTCCCGGAGTATGGTCGTTTTGATGATCTCTGTATACTACTGCATACTCCCTGCGAGAATGCTGCTGTGAAAGAGATAAAAAAACAGCTTGCTGCTGACAAGCTTGCCATGCAGAACGGAGAGAGTGTTTCGCTGCTGGCAAAATGGCTGCCTTCTGTGAATGCTTCTTCACAGGAGACCCGCAGGAACGGGCGGTATCTTGCATCATGCCTTGGTATGACAGAATGTAATTATCGGAAACTTCTTGCTTCATTACGCCGTTATACCGATATTCTGGAGAATCGTCTGCGTGAAAAGGATTACACTTTTGATTATGAAAAACAGCCTTCTAAAGCTATGTTTAAATACCGGGAGGCTTTTTGGCGGAACGATGAAGAACGGTACAGAAACTATCTTGATTCTGTGGAACGAGGAAATGCTGAACTGAAAACGTCCACGCTTTACCCTTATGAGATCGTTCGCCGATGCCTTGCCCAAGTAACTGAAAAAGAAAAACGTTCCCTTGATGTGACATGGAAAAATTTACCTGTTTACGGAGAGAACAATGAAAATGCCATTGCTGTGATTGATGGCTCCGGCTCTATGACAAGCGGAAAGCGTGTTCGTCCTTTGGATGTGGCACTGTCGCTGGGACTTTACTTTGCTGAACATAATAAGGGGGCTTTTGCAAAGCATTTTATTACGTTTTCCAGACATCCGAGGCTGGTGAAGATTACCGGGACAGACATTGTGGAAAAAGTGAAGTATTGCAGTACTTTTAATGAAGTTGCCAATACTGACCTTGAGGCAGTATTTGATCTGATTCTTTCGACGGCCTTGAAACATCATGTTCCGCAGGAAGAACTTCCGCATCGGATCTATATCATTTCGGATATGGAATTTGACGGCTGTGTGATCGGGGGAAATAAACAGACACTTTACACAGAGATGAAAGAACGCTATGCGAAATGGGGTTATACCCTTCCACAAGTGGTATTCTGGAATGTGAACAGTCGTAGCAGCAACATGCCTGTAACCATGCGTGAAAATGGTACAGCGTTAGTTTCCGGCTTTACTCCGGCACTTTTTGACATGATAATCGCTGATGAATTGTCTCCTGTCCGTATGATGGAAGAGGTAATTTTCAGTGAACGCTACGCAGGAATAGTCTAAAGTTTCCGATTAGCAAGACCCTGTCTGTAGAGGCGGTAGGGTGTTATTGATCTAAAAAACTTAGCGTGATATAAGAAAATGTAATGCTTGCCGTTTAAATAAAAATCAAGTTCAGCCTGAGAAAAAATTTTTTTCTCAGGCTGTATTTATTTAATCGGCAGTTTCTGCCGTTGTTTCTTCTGTACTTTGGATATATGCGACGGGATCTAAATAAATTTCTCCCCGTAAGACTTCAAAATGCAGGTGTGTGTCCATGGCGCTTTCAATGTCAGCGGTGTCACCGACTGCGCCGATGATTGTCCCGGCTTCGACGTGATCTCCGGCGTTGACTGTCACGCCCGTGTTCAGATTGCAGTAACGGCTGTAAATGCCGTTCTGGTGGTCAATTGTAATGGTAACGCCCCATAATGCATTGTTTTCGATATTTTTCACAATTCCGGAATTCATTGCACATACGGCATCGCCGAGCGTCCCGGCGATATCAATTCCATTGTGAGACTGCCAGACACCTGTGGTTGCGGATTTGACTAATTCTCCATTGCTGAATGTTTCAATGATTTCACCGTCCAGTGGATAGCATGACGGCGTGGACGGCACAAAAACAGATTCTGTCGGTTCTTCCGTTGTCTCTTGTGATTCCTGTATTTCTTGTGAATCCGGCGTAATGATAACGGGAGCTGTCTGCGGTGCATCGATGATTGCTGCTGACTGCGTGAATGATTGTGTGCGTGTTTCTGTGGGTGCAGTCTGCAACGGCTGAATGCCTGCCGGGATTTCAGATTCAGAATCCGGCTCTGTTTCTGGTTCTGTTTCCGGCTCTGTCCTGGGTCTTGCGCCAGAACGGATTTCAGAATCCTGTTCAGAATCCGGCTCTGATTCTGGGATTGTATTTCTTGGGATTGCGGTTTCCATTTCCATTACTTTTACATCTACATCCCCGATTGAATTGACTGCTGAATCCAATTCGACAATCATCTGCTTTTTTGTCTGTGTCCAGGCAAACCAGCAGGCAATGCTGACCATTGCCATGCACAGCAGCATCACCAGATAGAAACTCATGTGCTGCAATTTTCTTTTTCCGGTTTGTGATGCTTGTTTTGTATTCATATTTGTACGCATAGTGATTACCACCTCCGTTCATAGCTTGGACGGAAACGGCAGAATTATGCACGGCTGAAAAATTTTAGTTGCAAAATTTTCTCAGATGTTGTATAATAAAAAAGCAGAACAAAACTGTCAGAAAATTTTAAAAATTATGACAGGAGGAAAATTTTTTCATGCAGAAATTACTGAAATTTCTCAAGCCTTATCAACTGGAGCTGATTTTAGGTCCAACGCTGAAATTACTGGAAGCTATTTTTGAATTGCTCGTCCCGAAAGTAATGGCGAATATCATTGATTACGGCATTGTCCGGCAGGATACTGGCTATATTGCGAGGATGTGCGGTTTGATTATCATTCTGGGCATCTGTGGTATGTGCTTTGCGCTGACTTGTCAGTATCTTGCGGCAAGGTGTGCCTTCCGGTATGGTGCGGATCTGAGATCTGCGCTGTATCAGCATATTAACAAACTTTCCTGCACGGAACTGGACAGGCTCGGCACATCAACGTTAATTAACAGAATCACGAATGACGTCACAGCGTCGCAGACAGGTGTGAATATGTTCATCCGTCTGGCATCGAGAGCACCATTTCTGGTAATCGGTGCAATTGTGATGGTATTCCTAAAAGATCCGCAGATTGCCTTGATTTTCGTAATTGTGGCGCTCCTTGTCGGAGTGCTGTTATATTTTGTCATGCAAAAGACAATTCCATTATACAGCAAGAATCAGAAAAAATTAGATCAGATTGCAAGGCATACCGGCGAGAACCTTGACGGCGTCCGGGTGATCCGGGCATTTTCCAGGCAGAAACAGGAAGTGCAAAAATTCTCTGACGAATGCGCAGATCTGGAACAGAGTATGCTTGCCGTAGGAAGAATTTCAGCGATCCTGAATCCAGTGACATTTGCAGTCATCAACCTGGGAATTGTTGCCGTTCTTTGGTTCGGCGGTATTCATGTCAATGCCGGAGGATTATCGCAGGGAGATCTGACAGCATTTACAAATTATATGACACAGATTTTACTAGCCATGATTGCCCTTGCAAATTTAATCGTTGTACTGACGAAAGCACAGGCGTCTTCCCTGAGAGTTGCAGAAGTCCTGGAAACAGAACCGACCATGCAGGATGGTTCAGAAGAAATCAATGCAGATAATTCTATAAATTTAAATGATTCAGAAAATCGAGAAATTGCGATTGCATTCAGGCATGTCAGTTTTCAGTATGAGAATGCAGGCGATGCCGCATTAACAGGGATTGATTTTGAGCTCCGGCGAGGACAGACATTAGGCATTATCGGAGGAACAGGCGCAGGAAAATCCACGCTTGCAGCGCTGATCTGTCGGAATTATGACGCCACAACGGGAGAAATCCGGATTTTTGACAAAAATATCCGGGAGTATCATTTAAATTCCCTGCACCATGCAATTGGAGTTGTGCCGCAAAAAGCAGTGTTATTTACCGGAAGCATCGCAGAGAATTTAAAATGGGCAGACGCAGATCTCACAGAATCAGAAATGCAGAAAGCGTTGAAAATTGCCCAGGCATCGGAATTTGTGAATGCACTTCCGCAAGGGGTGGAGACGCATTTAGTTCAGGGTGGACGGAATCTTTCCGGCGGACAGAAACAGCGATTAACAATCGCCAGGGCACTGGCAGGATCACCCGAAATTTTAATCCTGGATGACAGCACAAGTGCATTGGATTACGCAACAGATGCAAAATTAAGGACAGCGCTCCGGGAAGAATATCCAAATATGACAAAAATCATGATTTCGCAGAGAGCAACATCATTGCTTCATGCAGATTTGATTCTGGTACTGGAAGATGGTCATTGTGTTGGGATGGGGACACATGACGAATTATTAGAATCTTGTGAAGTCTATCAGGAAATTTATCATTCCCAGATGCAGGAAAACAAGAAAAAATAGATAAATATAAATAAAATAAGAAAGGAGCTGAAATCCAGAATGATGAAAAATATCATTTTCCGGATTTTAACCTACTGCAAGCCGTATCAGAAGTATTTGATATTAACGATTCTATGCACACTTGTGGGCGTTTCGCTGTCCCTGGTTGTGCCTGTATTAATCGGCACAGCAGTGGATGATGCCATCGGTGCACAGAATGTAAATTTTATGGGACTCGGCAGGACGACAATTCTGTTAGCAGTGACAATTTTGCTCAGTGCTGTGTTTCAGTGGCTGGAGGCATTGTTTATTAATCAACTTGCATTCGGGACGGTGAAAGATTTAAGATCGGAACTGACGGCGAAACTCGAAGAAATGCCGATCTCGTATATTGACGGCAATCCGAGGGGGGATCTGATTGCCAGAGTCATCCCGGATATTGAAATTTTGTCTGATGGTTTGTTACAGGGGTTTGCACAGTTATTCACAGGCATTGTCACAATTCTGGGGACGCTGATCCTGATGCTGACAGTCAATGTGAAAATTACGGTCTTAGTTGTGATAATGACGCCGTTATCACTGATTGTTGCCGGAAAAATTGCGAAATTATCTCATAGTTCATTCCAGAGACAATCTGCGTCTCGTGGGGAGATGGGCGCTTTGACGGAAGAATTCGTCGGCAATCAGAAACTTGTCAAGGCATTTGCCTATGAACAGAGAGCCGAGGAAAGATTTGCCGTTATGAACCAGGAATTAAGCGATGCTGGTCTGAAAGCAACGTTTTTTGCGTCCGTGAGCAATCCGGCAACCAGATTTGTCAATAATCTGATCTATGCGGCAGTCGGGACGGTCGGCGCATTGGGCGCTGTCGGGGCGTTTCCCTGGATTGGTGTGATGAGTGTCGGGAAATTAACCAGTTTTCTGGCATTTGCCAATCAATATACAAAGCCGTTCAATGAAATTTCCGGTGTGGTCGCTGAATTGCAGAACGCTGTTTCTTGTGCACAGAGAGTCTTTGAAATTCTGGATGCCGACTCTGAACCGGATGACTCTGATCATGAGATTTTAAATTCCAGCGCCTGCAAGGGAGAACTGGAAATTAAAAATATCCGGTTTTCTTATACACCGGATAAGCCTTTGATTCAAAATTTCAGCATGTATGCCCATGCTGGGCAAAAAATTGCGATTGTCGGGAAAACCGGATGCGGTAAATCAACAATTATTAATTTATTATTGCGATTTTATGAAATCCAGGACGGGGAAATTTTACTGGATCATGTTTCAACAAAACAATATACAAGGGATAGCCTGAGACAGCAGTTCGGAATGGTCTTGCAGGAAACCTGGATTTTCACGGGGACAGTTGCTGAGAATATTTCTTACAGTAAGCCGGATGCTACCAGGGAAGAAATTGAACAGGCGGCGAAAGCCGTCCATGCGCATGGATTCATCAAGAGGCTTCCTGACGGCTATGATACCGTGATTTCAGACAATTCCGGCTTATCTCAGGGGCAGAAGCAGTTACTTTGCATTGCAAGGATTATGCTCCGGAATCCTCCGATGCTGATTCTGGATGAAGCGACAAGCAGCATTGATTTACGGACAGAGCACAGAATTCAGAGAGCATTTGAAAAGCTGATGCAGGGCAGGACGAGTTTTATCATTGCGCACAGGTTGTCGACGATCCGGAATGCGGATTGGATTCTGGTCATGCAGGACGGGAACATCACAGAGCAGGGAAATCATGATATGTTAATTGCGCAGAACGGCTACTATGCGGAATTATATCAGAGTCAGTTTGCCGGATAGATAAAATTCCAGAGAAATAATTTTCCAAGTTACCAAAAGAGAAAAAATTTCTGTAACGATTACAATCACTATTGCAATCGAAGATTTTTTATGCTATAATAAAAACATGAGAAAAATAAATTTAAATTAAAATTCAGGAGGTTTTATTAATTTATGGAAAATGCACAAGTCGCAAATTCATTGTTTCCCATTGAAATGAATTTTCATATCGTTCTGGCAGTGATTGCTGTGATTGTATTCGTCATGCAGTTTGTCAGATACAGAAAATCGCATTATTTGTTATTGGCAGTTGCTTTCCCCTGTTCGCTCTTGCCTTATCTGAATCCGGAAAATCGCACGCTGTTTTATGGCGTCGGCATTTTTGAATTCGCTGCTCTGATTTTATCGGCAATTCTGTCTGTTACGATTGACAAAGACAAACAGCTTGCCAGAAATTCAGAAAATCCTCACAATTCTGATCATCCTGGAGAGGAGGGAATTTCATGAAGATTGTCATCCCGGACGGCGACACCCTTGCCTTGCCGGATATGCAGGAGAGTATTATCAAAGAATTCTCCCGGTTCGGCGAAGTGGTCTGCAACGGTACAACAAAACCGGAAGAAGTAATTTCCAAAATTCAGGATGCAGAAGTTGTCTTATGCAACAAAACACCAATCACAAGGGAAGTCATTGCACAGTGCAGAAATTTGAAATATATTGGATTATTTGCTACAGGTTATAATAATATTGATTTACAGGCGGCATCGGAGCGAGATATTACAGTCTGCAATGCCGGAGCATATTCGACGGAGGGCGTTGTACAACATACATTTGCATTGTTGTTAGATCTTGCCGGCAGTCTTCCGGCATATCATGCGTCCGTCCGGAACGGCGAATGGGAACGCAGTCCGGTGTTTTCGTATTTTCCGCACCCGGTGCACGAATTATACGGAAAAACATTTGCAGTGATCGGCTTCGGCAGTATCGGGAAACGTGTCGCACAAGTTGCATCTGCATTCGGCATGAATGTAATTGTCTGCACAAGAACAGTCCCGGAAGATCCTGCTGTGAATTATCCGGATTATGAATTCGTCACACAGGAGGAGGCATTCCGGAGAGCGGATGTTCTGAGCATTCACTGTCCGCTGACGGAACAGACAGCAAATTTTATTTCCAAAGAAACGCTTGCATTGATGAAACCAACAGCATATTTCATTAACACCGCAAGGGGCGGTATTGTCTGCGAACAGGATTTAGCAGATGCTTTGAATCAGGGAAGATTAGCCGGAGCTGGTCTTGATGTGCTTGTCCAGGAGCCCATGTCACCGGATACGCCCTTGAAATTCGCAAAAAATTGTCTGATTACGCCGCACATTGCCTGGTCTGCCGTGGAAACAAGAGAACGGCTCATCCGGATTGTGGTGCATAATCTGGAATGTTATCTGGACGGGAATCCTGTGAATCAGGTAAATTAATTAAAAATTAATATATTACTATTCTGAAA
>CAMWWG010000011.1 GCA_947177935.1 uncultured Ruminococcus sp.
TCGCATCGCAAAGAATCTTCCCGGAACTGGATGAATTCGGATTTCCGGAAACATCCGGTGATTTTCTGCCTGACCCGGAATTTTTGGATGGCTTGGAGGGTCTGCCAACGCCGGAATATTTTGAAGAACTGGATGCCATTGAAATACCAGATCCGCCCGAAAATCCCACGGAAGTTGTCGATGCACCGGAGATCATGCCAGATGGTATGGTATCTGATCCGGAACACATGATTTTTATCCCCGATGAGATTGCATTCTCCCAGGATGCAGAATCGCAGTCGCATTCAGAATCTGTCTCGGATTTTCCTGCAAATCCGGATTCAGACCAGAATCAAAATCAGAATCAGGATTCTGATTCTGAAAAGCCGAAACGCCATATTCTTGGAAAACTGATCGGCGTCCTTGCCGGAGCTGCCTGCATTGCCGGGATTGTCATTGCATTCCGGAACGGCGCATTTGATGAGAAAGAAATCTATTATATGCCGGATCTTACCGGAGAAAATTACATGGAATTCCAGAATGATTTACAGTTAGATCTTCAGATTGACAACGCTGAATATTCTGCTTATGAAAAAGACAGAATTTATCATCAGGACATTCCTGCCGGAGAGGAAATCAAGCCCGGACAGACAGTGCATATTGATGTGAGCCTGGGACTGGCGACGGCAGTCGTTCCGGATGTACGGAATTATCAGCTTGCCTATGCCCGGAAAACGTTGGAACAGACAGGATTCCAAACAGAAATTCAATATGAGATGAGCCAGGGTGGTACGGAATCCGGTAATGTGATTCGGACAGAACCTGCCATCGGACAGGAAATTACGATTGATCAGCCTGTTATTTTATATATTAGTCAGGGAAGTGATAACCAGGCGGCGCTTGTGCCGGATGTTGTGGGGATGGATCTGGAAGCGGCAAGAATTCTCTGTGAAGAAGCCGGTCTGAGCGTAGAAACGGAAGCCGTTCCGTCGCTTGAGTCGGAAAACATTGTTGTTGCGCAGAGTCTGAGCAAGAACATGCAGGTGGATTTTGACACAATTATTATGTTGTCTTACAGCAATTCCGAACAGCCGGAGGGGACAATCAATTATCAGCTGCAGTTTCCGCCATATGCAAACGGACGGTTTGTCCTGGATTTCATTGATGAAGAAGGGACAGTCATTGCAAGCAGTACAGTTGTGGCAGGATTTTCCGCCGGGAGTGACATTCCTGTGCCGGGGCACGGTTTGCACGCAATCCGTGTTGTTCTTAACAATGAAGCGACAGCGGAACAGGAAACAATCGGCACTTACCAATTTGACTTCACAACGGGAACTTATGAAATTATCACGGAAGACATTCAGGCGGCATTTGAAGCTGTGAATGGAATTGGCTGATTTTTAAATTTTTAAAATAATTCTTAAAATAAGATCACAGATCCTGCGGAATTTATTTGCAACAGGATCTGTGATTTTTTAATACTAGTTTGTTATCCGATATTCTGTTTGTTCTGTCAACAGAATTTCAAAAAATTCACATATTATTCATAAATAGACATATGTCTTTTAACAGTTCTGATACTGCAGAAGAGAAATATTTTGAGGAAAAATAAAAAATTGTCAAAAATGACAAAAAACGCTTGACAAACTGTCAGAAATGTGATAAGATGATGATAGCAGCTAATTATCAACTTGTTTGAAATAATTTTCCAGGAGGTATTTTATGGAAAAAATTATCGGCGGCGTAAAACGTGACTGTTACCCTTTGACACCGGCACAGATGGTGCACATGTATACGCTCGGAATGAGTCCGACGCATGAAATTGTCAACATCGGCACGGGACAATTTCTGCAAACAAAACTGAATCTTGCCGCACTCCGGGAAGCACTCAACAGAGCTGTAGAACGTTGTGAATCTATGCGTCTGCGAATCTGGCAGGATCCCGAAACAGGAGAACTGTGGCAGTATGTCATGCCCTATGAGAATCGCTATTTTGAATATTATGATTTTTCAGAATGGACGGAAGAAAAGGCAACGGCTGTTCTCGAAAAATGGACATCCCAGCCGTTTGACACCTACCGGGGAGAACTGTCCCGGATTGTCATCGTTTCCATGCCGAATGGCTATAACGGCTATTATTTCAACGTGCATCATGTCTGCATGGATTCCTGTTCTGTGATTACATTCACAAGGGATGTTATGGCATTGTATTGTCATCTGATGTATGACATGGAATACCCGACGCCCATGACGTCTTACATTGATTCCGTCAAGAAAGATCTGGAATACGAGGGCAGTAAACGGCAGGCTCGTGATATGGCATACTGGCACGACAAACTGGCACAGCCCGAACCAATGTACACGGATTTCACGGGACTTGGCAGATTATTGGAACTCCGGAGAGAAAACAACAATCCCGAACAGCGTTGGGGCAAGCTTTCCACGCCGGACGGCGCAGGCAATACGATTACATATGATCTGAGTGCAGAATCGACCAATAAATTAATTGCATTCTCTGAAAAATATGATATTCCTGTTGGTGCAATTATTTTACATGCGATCCGGACAGTATTGTCAAAATTTAACAATAACGAACATGATATTACCATCCGGAATTTTATCAGCAGAAGATCCACCGTCCTGCATAAGAAATGCGGCGGCGTCAGAATGCATTGTCTGCCGTTGCGGACAGTATTTGATCCGGCAAAGACAACGGTTCTGGAATCTATGCGGATTATCAAGAAAGAACAGCAGGAACAATTTTTACATGCCGATTATTCTACCATGAGATATTACTATGAAGAACGCCAGATTCGTGGTTATGACCCGGATGGAACTTATCACAGCGTCAGCTTTACTTATCAGAATGCGAGCATGAAAGCGTTAGTGCCATATCTGAGAAATATACCATTTAGAAGCAGATGGTATACCAGCGGTAAACAGCCGCAACCGATGTACATTACAGCCATGCACCGTCCCGGCGATGGCGGTCTGACGTTCTATTTTGGTTACCAGACGGCAGCAGCAACACCGGAAGAAATTGAATTCCTGTATTATTTTGCAGGGAGAGTATTGTTCAGAAGTATTGAAAATCCGGACAAGACTGTTCAGGAAATTATTGATATGACATAATCCAAGGGGGAATTTTAAGATGTTTGAGAAATTAAAACCGTTCGTATGCCAGTATGTCGAGATCGAGGAATCGGAGATCACACCGGAATCCAGATTTGCAGAAGATCTGGGATTCAATTCCTATGATTTTATTTCCATGCTCGGCGATGCCGAAGATGAATTTGACATTGAAATTGATGAATCCGTTGCAGCATCCACGAAAACACTCGGAGAGCTTGCAACATACTTTGAGGAGCTTGCCGCATGAGAGAAGTCAGAACCATCAAAGATCTTGTCTATTATGCCGATGAACGTTTCGGCGAAGAACCATTTGTCCGTGAAATTGTTCACAAGGAATTGCAGGATACGAGTTACAGACAATTCCGGCAGGACTGCGACAGTCTGGCTTGCTGGATTCAGGAAAAGTTTCCTGGTCAGGAAAGAACACATCTTGCGTTGATCGGTTCAACGGGTTATGCGTATCTGACAGCTTGGTTTGGGATTCAGTGTGCCAATCAGGTGACTGTGCCGTTGGATGTGTCCAACAATGCAGAACGGATTGCGGACGAAATCGTAAGATCTGACAGTGAAGCTGTGTTCCTGGATGACAGGCATGTTGCTGATCTGGAGATTTTCAAAAAACTCTGCCCGAATGTGAAATATTACATTCATCTGCATGAGAAACCCGATCCGGAGCAGTATCCAGGTGTGTTGTTCCTGGGGGATATTCTGAAAGAGTATGCCGGGAAAATCCCGGAGGGAATGCCGGAAGAAAAAGATCTGGCGGCAATTCTGTTCACATCCGGCACAACAGGACAGAGCAAGGGCGTTATGCTCAGTCATGAAAATCTGATTGACAACACAACCTGTGAAGAAGATCTGGGATTTCATGGAAACAAGAGATTCTCTGTTCTGCCGGTACATCATGTATATTGTTTTACCTGTGATATTTTGTGCAGTCTGTGGTTTGGCAGAACGCTGTGCGTGAACGATTCCTTGATGCATATTATTAAAAATCTGAAAAAATTCCGTCCGACAGATGCCACGTTTGTGCCGATGATTTCCGCATCCGTCCTGGCACGGATGCAGCAGATGGCAGCAAAGAATCCGGACAAGCTTGCAATCGGCAAGGAAGTATTCGGTGAAGAATTTGATATGCTCTATTCTGGTGGTGCGTATCTCAGTCCGGAAATTATTGAGGGCTATAAAGAATTCGGCATTGAAATTGCACAGGGATATGGCATGACAGAATGTTCTCCGAGAATCTGTTCCGGCGTGAAGAATTGCGAATATCCGGATTCTGTCGGCAGAATTGTCCGGGGCTGTGAAGTGAAAATTTCCGAAGAAGGCGAAGTCTGGGTAAAGAGCAAATCCGTCATGATGGGATATTATCACAATCCGGAAGAAACAGCAAAAACGCTTACGGAGGACGGATGGCTGAAAACCGGAGATCTTGGCTATCAGAAAGACGGCTATTTATATCTGACCGGCAGAAAGAAAAATCTGATTATCCTGTCCAACGGTGAGAACGTTTCTCCGGAGGAAATCGAAAATCAGTTTGCCTGTTTTGCGCCTGTGAAAGAAATTATTGTCTATGAGGAAAATCAGCAGATTGTAGCCGAAATCTTTCCGAATCCGGAATATGAGTCCGAACATATCCGGGAAGAAATCCAGGCGAAAATTGATGCAGTCAACGAGACGTTCCCCCCCGCCAAGCGAATCGTGAAGCTGGTACTTCGTGACACGGAATTTCCAAAGACGGCATCCAAAAAAATCATCCGTGCCGCAATTCATAATATTTAATTTTAATAATTTGTTAAAATACACGTTTGCCACGCCGGCAGGCGTGTATTTTTCAGCGAACTGAAAAAAATTTTTAAAAAATTTTCAAATTACAACGGAATACTTGACATTGCATTTTATTTATGGTATAATAATTATTATATGTTACTATTTGGAAAATAAAAAATTGCATAAAAAAGACGATAACCTATCATTTTTGGTAATTGATCTGAAAGGAGTACCAGGTTTTATGGAAGAAAGGGAAACTGAAAAAATTCTCATTACCTGCGACAGTGCTCTTGATGTGGATGAAGATCTTGCAAAGAAATATAATATCAAGATACTGCCGATTGTGATTCAGATGGACGGCGAAGAACTTCTTGATGTAGAAGATGTCAAAGCACAGGAAATTCTGGATTATCATGACAGAACAGGCGAACTGGCTGTGACTTCGCCGCCGACCGTTTCGCAGTCATTCCGGTTTTTCACAAGATTTGTGCATATGGGCTATACCGTGATTCATCTGAGCATGAGCTCCGGCATGTCGCCGGCTTATCAGAATGCGTTGGACGCCTCTCAGACATTCGGTCGTGTGCATGTGATTGATACAAAAGAGGCATCCGTTGGCGGTGCTATGCTTGCAATTCATGCGGCTGAAATGCGCCAGAACGGCGCATCTTCTCAGGAAATTATTCAGGCGATTGAGAGCATGATTCCCAGGATTTGCATTCCGTTCCTGATTGATGAAATGGAATTCCTGTATCAGGGCGGACGTGCGTCGGGGTTATCTGCATTCATGGCAGGACTGCTGAAAATTAAACCGAGTTTATATATTGATAGTTCCAACGGGACACTTGTTGTCAATAAGAAATACATGGGCAAGTTTGATGCGGCGGCATTGAAATTTCTGAATGAAAATATCAAAAATGGCGAAAATATGGACAAAAAGCATTTCATTCTGGCACATACCGGCTGTTCCCAGGATTTTCTGGATGCCTGTGTGACAGAGATTGACAAATTAGTCCATTTCCAGGAAATTCATGTGATCCGTGCCGGCAGCACGATTACATCCCATTTGGGGAAGAACTGCATTATTTTGTGCTGGCTGAACAAGTCCTGATCAATTTTGTGTTCCATTTTTAGATTTTTAAATTTTCAGAAAGCTGGGTTGCGTATGACGTCTGCACAGGAACTCCGGAAACAAAATTCTCAAAAACAGAAAAATTCCGGAATCCGGATGTCTGGCACGTCGTTTCAGATTGTGGATCAGTACCAGGATATGATTTATCAAACGGCACTGACGCTTGTGGGCAATGCGGAAGATGCAGAAGATATTTTACAGGAAGTGTTTTTTAAATATTTCAGGCTCAGTCCGGCGTTTGAGAGTGAATCTCATGAAAAAGCCTGGTTTCTGCGTGTGACGATCAATGAGGGAAAAAATTTATTGAAAAGTTTCTGGAAACGCCGGCGGACGGATTTTGATTTTGAAAAAATCCCACAACCGGAATCCCATGATCTGAATCATGATTCCGAAGTTCTGCAAGCTGTACTGACACTGCCGGAGAAATACAGAATTGCGATTTATTTATATTATTATGAAGAATATTCCATCCGGGAAATTGCAGGTGTAACGGGACAGAGCGAGACCGCAGTTGCACAGCATTTAAGCCGTGGCAGACTGAAATTGCGGAAGAAACTGGAGGGGTTAGCGTATGGATCTGCATAAAGAAATCAAGAATGCTTATCAGAATATCCGGGTGCCGGAAGCCATGACAGAACGGCTGAAAATGGAGCTGTATCAGAAAGATTTCAGAGATGTTCAAGATTTTCAGGAATTTCCGGAGGAAAATTCTGAAATTTTTCAGGTCGAAGAAGTGCCACGGATACCGGTTTTGAAATATTGCAGTGTGATTGCCGCCTGTCTGGTAGTTTGTGTCGGAGTCGGGTTTTCAATGTTCAATCTGTTGACAGAACGATCTTCTGATCGGTTGAATCCTGCGCAATCGGTGAATATCACAGGATCAGGCTCAGAGTCCGGAATGGAATTCGCAAAAGAAAGAGCAGTACTAACGCCGGAAGTGACGGAATTCACAGAAGAAACCACAGAGCCGGCAGTGACTCCGACTGTTGCAGGTATCAGAGAATATGAGAGTGAATAATTCCTGAGATCCTGGTTATACTAGTTCTGCCGGAGAAGAATACAATCCGGCAGAATTTTTATTTTTTACAGGAGAAATGGATTGCCATGAGTAAAAAAAAGAAAAATCAGAAATCTCAGAATCAGACAGAAAATCAGACACAGGATTCTAAAAACTCAGAAAATTCTCATAATTGCTGATTTGTTGCATTATGATCCAGAAAAGCTCTCTGCTGTGATCCGGCAGAGAGCTTTTTTATTATTTTTTAAATTTTTTAAATTCTTAATCTTCCAGAAGTCTGAAACGTTCTGTCTGTCCGACTGTGTCCATGAACATGGATTTTGGTCTTACCCAGACTGTGCCGTCTGCTTCGTTCTGGTAAACGATACATTCTTCCAATGTTTCGCTGTGGGTTGCAATTGCTGTGACAGTATAGATACCGCCCTTGAAATGCTGGTAACGCTGTCCGATCTTGACTTCACGAGGCTGTGCCACGGGAACGGGTTTCACTTCCGGTTCGATATTCACAATATCATCCTGTACCAGAATCATGGAAGAATAGGGCTCTACGTGGATATATGCCGTGCCGTTCTCTACACGGACAGGCTTTCCGCCCAGAACATCCACCAGTGCGCCGTACTGCGTGTTGAATTGCATATCATAGGCATTTTCATCCAGATTCAATGCGACATAGACAGTCTGATTGTCCAGTTCTTTCGCAAACAGGAGCTGTCTGTTCGTGATATGATAGCGATTATAATTACCAGTACGCATTGCCGGATATGCTCTGTAAATTCTGCCAAGTTTTACAATATGCTGATACAAGCCAATGTTCTCTTTCTGGAGATCTTCCAGATTCAGACACGGACGCATCGGAGAGTCGTCGCCGCCCTGCTTTGCTCCCTGGATGCCGTATTCACTGCCGTAATAAATCGACGGAATGCCCGGCATTGCATACAGAAGTGTATAGCAGGTAGACAGATAATTTGGATTGTTCAAAGCGCTTGCCAGACGGTTCACGTCATGATTATCCACAAAATTATATAACTTGATATTCCGGTAGATACCGCCGTTTGCGCCGGACTGCCGGTTGATCGAGTAATCAATTTCATAATAATTCTTGTCATTATGAGAAGAATAAATGCCCTTATAGCATTCGTAGTTTGTTACAGAATCCAACATTTCCGGGTTTGCCCAACGGTTATAGTCCCCGTGGATGATTTCGCCCATTAACCAGAATTCCGGATTTTTGCCTTTGCAGAAAGAACGGATTCTCTTGAAGAAATTGAAGTCAATGCAATCTGCCGCATCAAACCGGATACCGTCAATTTTGAATTCATCCATCCAGTAGCCGACTGCATCGAGTAAATAATTGCAGACATCCGGATTCTGAAGATTCAATTTTACGAGATTATAATGTCCGTTCCAACCCTCATACCAGAACGGATCACCGCAGGGAGATTGTCCGCCAAAATTGAGATTCTGAAACCAGCTGCAATACTGGGAATTCTGTCCTTTTTCCTGAATGTCCGTGAATGCCCAGAATTTGCGTCCCACATGATTGAACACACCGTCAAGGATGACCCGGATGCCGTTCTCGTGCAGTTTTTCGCAGATATTCTTGAACATTTCATTATCGCCAAGTCTCCGGTCGATCATTTTGTAATCAATCGTATCATAGCCGTGTTCTACGGATTCAAAAATGGGGCTGAAATAAATGGCGTCAACGCTCATTTCCTTGAAATGGTCAATCCAGTCCAGGATTTTTTCCAGTCTCTTGACAGGCTTACCACCCTCATTGAATTTTGGTGCACCGCAGAATCCCAACGGATAAATATGATAAATAATCGCATTCTCGTACCACATGATAACCTTAACTCTCCTTGATAAAAATAAAATTTAAATTTTAAAAATTATTTTAAATAATTTAAATAATTAATAACTGTTTTCCGGTAAGCCCTCCAGATAGTAGCTTGCTTCCATGTCGGCAACATTCAGGGCGAGCGCCAGAGGAAACATCTCCAATGCCCTGCCAATGGTGTTTTTATCTTCGATTCCGGAAAATCCCATATGATACCGGATGGCAAAGGCTTCTTCCCTGGAAAGCCGCATGTAACTTGAAATAATATAGACAGATTTTTCACCATGTCCATAGGGGAGCGTGTCGTCAATCCGATAGAACGGCACAGTCTCCCACTTGCCGTTTATTTTTTTATTTCTAGTATCTTTTACATAGAAATTCAGTTTGCAGATGTCATGCAGAAGCGCCACCAATGCGACAGTTTCATCCGTGTAATCCATGCCGTACAGTTCTTTTGTGCGTGGACGGGATAAATAATCCACCAGACAATGATAGACATTCAAACTGTGCTGGACAAGTCCGCCCTCGTAAGCGCCGTGGAATCTTGTGCTGGATGGCGCAGTAAAAAAATCGCTTGCGTCACTGGTGAGATAGTCCAATAGATTTTGTGATCCGGGGCGCTGTATGTGTTGCTGATAAATCTGAATAAATTCTTCTTTTGCAGATAGGCTCATGAAAAAAACTCCTGATATTTTAAAATCGTTTTATAATTTTATTATTTCAAATCCGACAAGCAGTATTATAGCATATTTTAAAAACAAATGCAAGGGCTTTGTTAAAAAATCATCAATCAGCACAGGAATAAAAAATAAAATTTATGCAATTTTCACAAAAATTTGAAAAAATATAAATTTTTCAAAATATTTTCCAATATTTTTGCGTTTTTGCTTTCTAATTAGTAAAGCAGAAAAAAATTTGTGAATCAGAAATGAGTATCTTTATATAAATATGAAAAATTACAAGAAAATGATGACAGCCCTTGCAGGTGTGGTTCTGGCAGGGTCTGCGCTGAGTGTCCTCCCGGCATATGCACTTGAGCCGCTTCCCCCAGATGTCGTTTGCAATCCTCCCTGGGGGCATGAATACAAACTGGAAAATCTGGATTTACATGCCGGAGATGTTCTGCAACTGGAATTTACTTCACAGGGGTATTTCACCCTATATTTTCGTATTCTCACGAACGATAATGAAGAACAACTTCTCTATGAGTACACCGGCGGAGATGAAAGTTGTTTGGTTGATGAGTGGACAGTTCCGGAAGATTTAGATGCTGTGAAAATCTATTCTTCGGTGTATTCTGACTATGATACAGAATTAACAAATTACAAAGTCATTTCGGAATCCAATCAGATCTATGTCCGGGATGCGGTGATGCTCACAAAGTATCTGCATGGAAAACAAAATATTTCTAAATCTGAATTCGAGAAACTCGACCGGAATCAGGATCATGTTGTAAATATTTTTGATCTTCTGCTTGTTAAGCAGGAATTAATCGGCGAAATCCAATCCGAACCGGTTCAGGCAATCGAATTTACAAGTGCTGTCGATGCCACATCCGCTGTATTAGCACCGGGATGGGATTCTGCAATGAGTGATGAGAATTATATGATTAATTCTTATGAGGAACTCGAACAGATCATTACACCCCTGTTCCGGGAGAGCGTTGTCAAGTCCCTGGAAGAAATCTATAATTCTGCATTTTTTGAGGATCACACACTTTGTCTGAATCTCTGGGCACAGGATGAAATGGATGGTTTCTATATGGAAATTGGGGATGTGTCCTGTGAGAATCAGCAATTGCAGATCAATTATAAAAAAGAGCATATCAATGGCTTTGTCGGCGAACGGAAAGTCCTGATTTCTCAGGTTGCTGTCCCGAAACAGGAATATTCCGCCGCAAAATGGGGCATCCAGGGGGAACAGTCTCTGGATTATGAATATATTTTCTCCGGGACTTCGGCTTCCGAGTATCTCCTGGAGCTGGAACATCCGTTGATTACGGATTATCAGCAATTTACGGAATATGCACAGTATCTGCCACCGGAATGTCTGGAACGTTATACAGAAGAATTTTTTGAAACGAAAGCTGTTTACTTCCGTCCGGTAGAATATGGGATGCTTGGTGTGACAGAAGAAGCCTGGAACGTCACAAAATACGGGGATTCTATTACAATGGATGTCAAAAGTATTTATCCACTTGTAGGCTGTGATGCCATGATGTTGGGAGTCGGTCAGTTAATCCTGGATCAGGCGGATGTTGAGAATGCAAAAGTTTCCTGCCGGGATTACCATGTCACGGACTGGGAACTCGGCAAGGAAACATTCGACGGAGAAACGTATCGTTATGCGTTACGTTCCACTTATCTGGCAGTCAATGTCAGTCAGTATACTTTCCGGGATCGCCATTTCATTGAAATCTACCTGATAAAT